>JADHLJ010000313.1 GCA_016780745.1 Alphaproteobacteria bacterium
TCCAAGACGAATTCTAAACCCGTCATTCGAGGAAAATTGGGGAGGCACGATATGGCCAAGGTCACCGGCGCGCAGCTTATGGCGCGCAGTCTGAAACAGCAGGGTGTCGAGTACATGTTCGGCGTTGTCGGCTTTCCGGTTCAGCCGATCGCCGCCGCCGCCATCGAGGTCGGCATCAAGTATATCGGTATGCGGAACGAGCAATCCGCCTCCTACGCCGCCCAGGCGGTGGGCTATATGACGGGCCGCCCCGGCGCCTGTCTGGTGGTGTCCGGCCCCGGCGTGGTGCACGGCCTGGCCGGTCTCGCCAACGCCAAGGAGAACTGCTGGCCGATGATCCTGATCGGCGGCGCATCGCCGACCTATCAAAACGGGATGGGCGCCTTCCAGGAAGAGCGCCAGGTGATGATCGCCACGCCGTTCTGCAAATACGCCCACGCGGTGGAGCACGTCTATCGCATCCCGTTCTATGTCGAGCAGGCGGTCCGCAATTCGATCTATGGCCGTCCCGGCGCGGTCTATCTCGATATGCCCGACGATATCATCCAGGGCGAGATCGACGAGAGCGAGGCCGTGGAGGTCGCGACCATCCCCGAGCCGCCGCGCAGCCAGGCGCCGGAAGAGAATATCGAGGCCGCCCTGGACGCGCTCGAGGGCGCCAAGAACCCGCTGGTCATCGTCGGCAAGGGCATGGCCTGGAGCCGGGCCGAGGACGAGGTGCGCGCTTTCGTCGAGCGTACTCAGCTGCCGTTCCTCGCCTCGCCCATGGGCAAGGGCGTGATCGACGACAACCATCCGCTGTCGGTCGGCGCGGCGCGCAGTCACGCGCTAAAGGAAGCCGACGTGGTGTTCCTGATGGGCGCGCGGCTCAACTGGATCATGCATTTCGGCTCCAAGCCGCGCTTCAAGCCGGGCGTGAAGGTCATCCAACTGGATATCTCGCATGAGGCAATCGGCAATAACGTGCCGACCGAGGTGCCGCTTGTCGGCGACGGTAAGGCGATCACCGGCCAGCTCAACAAAGCTCTCGAAAACCGGCAGTGGTTCTACCCCGCGGATACCGAATGGCGGAGCGCGCTGAAGGAAAAGGCCGACGCCAACGCGGTGCAGATCCAGCCGATGATCGACGACAATTCAAGCCCGACAAACTACTACCGAGCCTTGAAGGACATTCGCGAGGCGATGACCGAGGATACGATCATCATCGGCGAGGGCGCCAACACCATGGATATCGGACGCACCCAACTTCCCAACGCCTCGCCCCGCCTGCGTCTAGACGCCGGCAGCTACGGGACCATGGGTATCGGCATGGGCTTCGCGATCGCGGCGGCGGTGGTCAACCCCGACAAGCCGGTCGTGTCGGTCTCTGGTGACTCGGCGCTTGGCTTCTCCGGCATGGAGATCGAGACCGCGTGTCGCCACAACATGCCGATCAAGATCGTGGTGCTGAACAATGGCGGCATCGGCCGCGGCATCGAGGAAATGCCGACGGACGAGCAGATGCCCGCCCATGTGCTCACCATCGGCGCGCGCTACGACAAGATGATGGAAGCGTTCGGCGGCAAGGGCATCCTTGTCGAGGATCCCGCCGATCTGAAACAGGCGCTAGCCGATGCCAAGGCGCATCCTGGGCCGGCGCTGGTCAATGTCATCCTGCACCACGCCGCGGGTCGCAAGCCGCAGCAGTTCGGCTGGTTGACGACCTGATATCCGGCCACGTTTACCCCGCGCCGCGACGATGATTGATCGTGGCGCGGGGAAATCGAGACGGAGGCTCGGGTTTGATTTTTCGCGAGGCATTTCATGAAGTTTTCGCTTTGCAACGAAGTCATCGCTGGGCTCGATTTCGCCGCCCAATGTGATATGGCCGCCAAGCTCGGCTATATGGGGTTGGAGGTCGCGCCGTTCACGCTCGGTGACGAGCCGCATCTCATGAGCGCCGCCGAGGCCGCCACCTACCGTCGACAGGCCGAGGCGGCGGGGATCGAGATCACCGGTTTGCATTGGCTTCTGATCACGCCGAAGGGGTTATCGATCACCACGCCCGATGGGGCGCTGAGAGAACGAAGCATCGATGTCCTGGAGCGTCTGGTCGGGCTTTGCGCGATGATGGGAGGTACGGTGCTCGTGCATGGCTCGCCGCAACAACGAGCGGTGCCGGAAGGTGAAAGCCGGGACGTCGCGATGGAGCGCGCCATGGAGGTTTTTGCCCGTGTCGCCGCCGCCGCGGAAAGAGAAGGTGTGACCTATTGTCTGGAACCCCTGGCCCGGCGCGAAACCGACTTCGTGAATACCGTCGCCGAGGCGGCGGAGATTGTCGCGGCGATCGACAGCCCGGGTTTCCGCACGATGATCGACACATCCGCGGCCGGCGCGACCGAAACCGAGGCGGTGGCGAATCTGATCAATACCTGGCTGCCGACCGGCCGGATCGCGCATATACAGGTAAACGATTGCAACAGACGTGGACCCGGTCAGGGAGATGACCAATTCACCCCGATCCTGCGCGCGTTACATGAGAACGGTTATGATGGCGTCGTCGCGGTGGAGCCGTTTGACTATATTCCCGATGGCCCCACGACGGCGGCGCGCTCGATCGGATATCTACGAGGGTGTCTGGAAAACATTACCCGCTAGGGCGAAAACACGCCCTGGGCGACACCTCGCGATAGTCTATCGCAATTGGCGACGGTCTATCCCATCAATAGCGAGCCGAGGCGGCCATAGATGCGTTGCACATCCGGATCGCCGCCCGGACGTCGACCCGCCATTTCCGCGGATTTGACGGCTTCCATCAAAGACTGAGCCAATCCGCCGATATGCGAAACGGAACTGCCGCCCGAGGCAAGTTCCAACGGTGACTCGCCCGATTGACCGTCCGCCATCAGCATCGCCTCGCGGATCAGATAGACTCGAACCGCGGAAGACATCGACACCCCATCACGTTGCTGATTTTCACAGGCCTCGGCGATCAACTGGTGGCGCGTAATACCTTTTTCGGACGCAAAGTCCTCGATAGCGTCCCAAAACGCCTTTTCCAGGCGGAAGCTTGTGCGGCGTCCGTCGACCACGACATTTCGAATCGACCGCTCGGTCGCCTCTTCACTTGGCCTCCAAGTCATCCCGCCCCCGCGTCGGATTTGTTGGTGGTGGCGCGGCGTTGCCGCTAATTCCACTCTATTCCGAGAATGGTGATCGTTCAATATATACTAGACTGGAAATATCGTTTGGATTTTCGCGGCATTTTGCGGAAATTGTTTCGGTGGATGACACGGCGAAACCAAATCAGAGAAATTTTATTTACGATAGAGTTCTTTAGGGCATCGATGGCCCCGAATTGGCGCGATGCCTTGATTGTGACCTTTGGAAACGCGAACAAAAGCGGCAATGGTTGTTTAGATGCCGCGCGCGCGGAGGGTATCGTTTTCGTATTGTATAGTATATTCTATGTAAAAATCATGAGTACATTAAAATAATGGTGCAATTAGTTATTTTTATTGGCATAATTTTTGATCATGTTTTTCCATTGACTTAACAATCCCAGAGGGTAGAACCAATGGCTTGTTGGGGTCATGGTCCTGACGTACGAAAGGGAAATGAGAGGTTTGATCGATGCCCGCCGCCAAGTCCGAAAAACTAAGCGATGAGAACCCGAATTTCCGGATCACCAACAACAACGCGATTGATGTTCATGTCGGTCGTCGGGTTCGCCTTCGCCGGACCTTGCTCGGCTTGAGCCAGGAACAACTTGGCGAAGCCTTGAGCATCACTTTCCAGCAGGTGCAAAAATACGAAAGAGGCAGCAATCGGATCAGCGCGTCGCGTCTCTGGGACATCGGTCAGATTCTGGATGTTCCGGTGAGTTTCTTTTTTGACGGTATGAGTGATGACACCAAGGATCATTCGCCGCGAAAAATGAAAATCGGTGACGCTGGGGAGGTCGGCGAGACCCCGCTGGATCCGATGGCCAGGCGGGAAACCCTGGAACTGGTTCGTGCCTATTATCAGATTTCCGACACCAGTGTTCGCAAGCGAATCACCGAGATGGTGAAAGCGGTTGCGACATCCCTACCGCAAGAGTGAGCGTGGCCATTTTACGCGGTCAAACACCGGCCACCAGCGGCGAGAGCGGAAACCGGCGCCGTGGAATTTGATATTCGCGACGTGAAGGTCGGGGACCTTCCGGCGGTCCTGGCGCTGAACAATGCCGCCGTTCCTCATGTAAACGCGCTGCCTCTGGCCGAAATGCAACGGTTCATCCGCGCGTCCGCGTATTTTCGAGTGGCGGTTCTAGACCGCGCGATCCTTGGCTTTCTGGTCGGGTTCAGACCCGGAGCGGACTATGAAAGCGAAAATTATCTCTGGTTTCAGGCGCGCTATGACGATTTCATCTATATCGACCGTATCGTCGTCGCGCCGGAAGCCGCGGGTCGAGGCGTGGCGAAGGCACTCTACGCGGATCTTGGCGCGGTGATGTCCGGGTCGGTGGGGGCGATGACCTGTGAGGTCAATATCAAGCCCGAGAACCCAATTTCCACGGAGATGCACCGGCGGCTCGGTTTCCTTGAGGTTGGTCAGCAGGAAACCGGCGGCGGTGAGAAGCGGGTCTCCCTGCTGCGCAAGGAGCTTTAACCGCCGCGCTGTATGTGGCTCTCCTTGGGAACAAGCTTGGCGCCGAGAACATCGCGCAATTTGGCCAGGCGCGGGCCCATGGGTTGAACCTCCTCGATTGGCGGCAGGGCCTCGCGAATTTCCGTCAAAAGCCCTCGCAAGGCTGGCGGCGCGTCTCGGTCGGTTGCGAAAAGCGCCTGACTGGCGATGGCGCCGAGGATCGCGAGGCAGGCATCGAAGGCCGATCCGGCGGCTTCGTGCTTGTTCCAGGCGGGGATCGCGTTGCTGGCGACATCATTCTGGGCATAACCCCCTGATTCAGGTCCCGGCAGAAAGGTCCGTTGGGCCGCGTGTCTCGCCGCCTCGCCGTAGCCAACCGCGACCATCGGGACGGTTCCGAAATATCGGGCGTCATCAGGACCGGTGGCGAGTTGATCCGGCAGGCCGGAGACCCGACCTTCCAGGATCTTGGAGGTTTGCCGTTCGGCCAGCAGCGCCAGATCGGCGTAGCCCGCGGCAAGCTCGTCCAGCGCCGGCGCCGCGCCCGCGTTGTGATACCCCCCGGTGCTAAGCGCGCGTCCAAGCGGGTGGTCTTGATCGGGCATGAGGAAAACCGGGTTATCCGTGATCGAGCGCAATGAGCGCGTCGCCATGTCCTCCGCCGCCAGGACCGCGCGCGACAATCGCCCGAGCAATCGGGGAACGATACGGAAGCTGACCGGTGCCTGATAGGGACGTCGTTGGTCCGCGCCACCGGCGAGCAGGCCGCGCAGGTCCTCCAGAACCGCCGCCTCCTCCGGATCGCCCCAGAGGTTCTGTAGCGCCACGTCGTAATGGTCGGCGGGGGCCAGGAACGCCTCGGCGGCAAGCGCGAAAATCTCGGTCGCCAGACGCAAGCGGCGGCGCGACGACAGGGCCGCGTCGGCCAGTACCGCCGCCGCGCAGGGCGAGCCGTTGATCAGGCAAAGAGCGTCTTTCTCCCGCAGGTCGGATGCCTCGGCGACCGGCAGAAATAACTGCGAGAGCGCCAGGATTTCGCCAGCGCCGCCATGGCCCTCGCTCGAAACTTCCGGCATATCCGGCGCCGCCAGCATGGCCGCGACGGCCCGCGCCAGACCCGGGCTGATCGCCGAATGCCCCTCGACGAAGTTGGTCAACCTCGCCAGCACGATGCCGCGGACCACCCGGTTGGGTAGCGGCGCGCCGAAGGGCGAAGCGGCGGCGCGGGGTGGGCGGGCGGCATGGGCGCGCCGCTCTTCTGGAGTGAAACGAAGATTCGCGCGTTGGCCGTAACCCGACGTGACGCCATAGATCACCACGTCCGGGTCTTGATCGATAAGATTGAGAAAGGCCGCTCGGGCCTCGGTCATGCGGTTGACGGCCCCCGCGCTAAACGAGACGGCCGCGTCTCGCCAGGCCACGCGCTCATAGGTATCGAGCGTGACATCCTCGCGGCTCTCGATCGTGATCGTCATGGATCCGCTACTCCTCAAATCCCGAATGGGCTTCTCGGCGGTGTCGGGCGCTCGACTATCCGATCCGTCCTTCAAGCGAGGCGAGGAAAATCCGCCGC
>JADHLJ010000314.1 GCA_016780745.1 Alphaproteobacteria bacterium
AGGTTCGACGTTAACGGGGGGGCAAGGCTCGGTTTAACCGAAGCCAATGTAGCCACGAAAATCAGATAAAACGCGGACAGGGTCAAGCCCGGCACAACGGCGGCCATAAACACGTTGCCGACCGAAATCGCCATCAAATCGGCCATGATGATCAACATGATACTGGGCGGGATTAGAATCCCGAGGGTTCCCGAGGCGGCGATTACGCCGGTGGCGAGCGCGTGGCTGTAGCCCTGACGCATCATCGTCGGCAACGCCAGCGCTGTCATCATCGTCACGGAAGCGCCGATAATCCCGGTCATCGCCGCGAGGATGGTTCCCATCACCGTAACCGCTAGCGCCAAGGCACCCGGCACCCGGCGCAGCAGAACCTGCACACAGTAGAGCAGATCATTGGCAATGCCGCTGCGCTCCAACATCACGCCCATGAAGACGAAGGCCGGTACCGCGACAAGGACCAGATTCTCGGCCGCCATGCCCCAGATTCGGGGTACGAAATTGAAAAATTCGATGAGCGCGAAGCTGTCCAGGGAATAGCCGATCAGGCCGTACAGCATCGACAAACCGCCGAGGATAAACGCGACCGGATAGCCGGAGAACAACAGGAGCGCCAAGGTCAAGAACATGGCGATCGAGATGTATTCCTGAACCACCAGCCATATGGCGGTCCCTCGCTCGACCTCGTCCAGGGCCATGACATTGTTGGATTCCATAAAGACGGACACAAGCCCGATCGCCAGAATCACGCCGACGAAAAACAACATCAGAACCGCGACCTTGCCTTCCGAGGAAGGGGTTTTCACGCTCGAATCATCCATTTTCCGCTGCCCTGTAACACCGTCTCGAAGTTTCAGCGCCGTCTATATCCCAACCCGCCGAACCGCGATAGCCATTCCCGCGCCGGGATCACACGTGCGATGTGCTTTAGAAAAATCACCTCAAAACAGAACCGGGGGCTCTTTCGAGCCCCCGATCCCTTGTTCCGTCAACTCATCCGACCGTGACCGGATGAAATCGTTGGACGCCTATCAGTCGAGATAGGTCGGCTTAAGAGCCTGGGCTTCACCCCAGATCTTGTAGCCCTTGCGGAACGCGTAGTAGCTGTCGGCAAACTCCTTGAAGGTAGCGTCCTTCGCGGATTCCTCGGCCACGACCTCGTTCCAGGCCTTCTCGAAGACGGCCAACTGATCGTCGGTCCAACGACGGTTGGTCACGCCGTAGTCGTTCTTCATCTTCTGCATGGCGCCAAAATTCTGGGCTTCCGTCTCGGCATACTCGGTCAGCATGTTGGACTTGCAGCCGACCTCGACGATGCGCTTGTTGGTTTCGCTCAGCGCGTCATGCTTTTCCTTGTTGGAAAGGAACTCGCCGATGGAGACCTGCTGATGCCAGCCCGGATAGTAGTTGTTCTTGGCGACCTGATAGAAGCCGAGCGAGATGTCCATGTTGGGCATGGAGAACTCGGTCGCGTCGATCACGCCGCGCTCCAGGGCCGGGTAGATGTCGGCACCGGCGAGCAACTGAGTGGAGACACCGATCTTGGTCATGACCTTGGCGCCAAGACCGAAGAAACGCATCTTCAGACCCTTGAGGGCCTCAAGATTCGGCACCGGCTCCTTAAACCAACCCGAGGTCTCCGGGCCGATCGCGCCGCAAGGCGTGGAAACAAGGTTATGCTTGGCGTAGATCTTCGAAGCG
Source organism: Alphaproteobacteria bacterium (assembly GCA_016780745.1). GTDB lineage: Bacteria > Pseudomonadota > Alphaproteobacteria > Thalassobaculales > Thalassobaculaceae > JADHLJ01. The sequence goes on from JADHLJ010000314.1 coordinate 1,699, forward strand.
ATCTCCTGTCCGCCACCATGCCACTGCCAGCCGAGGAACTCACCCAGACCCGGGCCAAACGGCACGGCGGTCATGAAGGCCAGACCCGGATATTTACCAGTGTGGTAACCCGGCGTGGTGTAGCAGGACTCGACCGAGCCCTTGGAAACCGCGTCAAAGCACTCGAGCGGCGGAATCAGCGCGCCGGGCTCGAAGAATTTGACGCTGAACTTGCCACCGGACATCGTGGTGATGTCGTCGGCGATCCGCTGACCGGCCGGGCCCAAGTGAGCGAGCGTGCTGGCGAAGGCCGCCTGCATCTTCCACTTGACCTTCTGGGCCTGGGCGTCCGACACCGGGCTGAACGCAATCGCGCCAGCAACGGCGGCGAGAGCCGCGGTCTTCAAAAGAGTTTTACCCATTCGTTTAATCCTCCCAGTTCTTCTCCCCCATCCCGCTCCGCGGGACGGAACTCAACAGCCCGGCCCGAGCGACCGCTCGAAACCGACACCGTTCGGCCCGATTTTTTGGCGCGTACACCTTGAAATCGGAAGCCTTACGACCTAGCCGGAGCGTAGCCTACTTGACTCATCCGTCGGTGACAATCCGTCACCTGCGTTGAATCCTGGAGATATAGACATCTTTCGAGATCGAATTCGGCGGATCGTCGCGATATCCACCCGACTCTTTCGGATGCCGTCAGGAAAACTCGGCGCGAAGCGCCTCGGAGTGCTGACCGATCGTCGGCACCGAAAGCGCCTCGATCTCCTCGCCAACGAAATGCGCCGGCGGAGCCATGACCTCAATGCGACCGGCGGGCGTATCGGTGGGGATTTTGCGCAAGGCCGGATGTTTGCTGACATCCGCGATGGAGTTGACGGCACCAAACGCGATCTGTGCCTTCTTTAGGAGCGCGCGGACTTCGTCTCGGGGTTTTGATGAGAATACCGCGTTGATCTCCGAATTCAGATACTCACGATTCGCCAGGCGCGCGGGGTTGTCGGCAACTCTCGGATCATCGGCCAGATCCGGCTTGCCAAGCACCTCGGCGCAAAGCCGGCGCCATTCCCGCTGGTTCTGCACCGCGATCAGGATCAACTCACCCTTGGCGCATTCATAGGCGCCGTAGGGGGTGATCGCCGGGTGCGCCAAACCGATCCGCTGCTCGCTGAGCTCTCCATAGGCCTGGTGCAAGAGCCACGGTGACAGCCATTCGACCATGCCACCGAACATGGAGGTCTTGATACCAGAGCCCTCGCCGGTACGCCCACGCTTGATCAACGCTTCCAGGATCGCGATCTTGGAATACATGCCCGCCGCGATGTCACAGACCGACGCCCCGACCCGGCCCATCTCGTCGGGCGAACCGGTTACCGAGATCAGACCGCTCTCGCCTTGGACCAGAAAATCATAGGCTTTCATGTCGGCATACTCGCCGTCTTCACCGTATCCGGTGATATCCACGGTAATCAGCTCGGGATACCGGGCCCTCAAATCCTCGGAACCGAAGCCCGCGCGCGCCGCGGCGCCGGGCGCCAGATTCTGAACAAACACATCGGTCTTGGAGAGAATTCGCTCCAGCAGAGCCGCGTCATCCGGCTGCTTAATGTCGAGGACCAGGCTTTCCTTGCCCCGGTTGAGCCAGACGAAGAACGCGGAATGGCCATGGACCTGCCGGTCATAGCCACGCGCGAAATCGCCTTCCGCGCGCTCGATCTTGATCACCCGGGCGCCCGCGTCGGCAAGACGGCTGGTGCAATAGGGCGCCGCCACCGCCTGTTCCAGCGCGACAACGGTTATGCCTTCAAGGGGCTTGGTCATGATCGCTTCCCATCGCGCGCGAGCGCCGATTAGTAAGAACGGGGCAGTCCAAGCACATGCTCGGCGAGAAACCCTAGGACCAGATTGGTTGAGATCGGCGCGATCCGGTACAGCCGCGCCTCGCGGTATTTGCGCTCCACGTCATATTCCTCGGCGAAAGCGAACCCGCCAAACGTCTGAACGCAGGTATCGCCGGCGGCCCAGGCCGCGTCGGCGGCAAGCATCTTGGCCATGTTGGATTCAGCCCCGCATGGCTCTCCCGCCTCGAACAACTGCGCCGCCCGCTCGGCCATAAGCGCCGCCGCCTCGGTGTCCGCGTAGGCCTTGGCGATCGGGAACTGAACGCCCTGGTTCTGTCCGATCGGCCGGCCAAACACCTTGCGATCATTGGCGTAATCCACCGCCTTCTTGAGAAACCAGCGGGCATCACCGAGCGACTCGTGGGAGATCAGAATGCGTTCGGCGTTCATGCCGTCGAGAATGTAGCGAAATCCCTTGCCCTCCTCGCCGATCAAGCTGTCGGCGGGAATTTCCAACTCATCGAAGAAAACTTCCGTCGTGGAGTGGTTGACCATGGTCCGGATTGGTTTGATCTCCATCCCCTTGCCGAGGGCCTCTTTCATGTCGACCAGAAAAACCGACAGCCCTTCGGTGCGCTTCTTGACCTCTTCCTTGGGCGTGGTCCTGGCCAAAAGCAGCATCAAGTCGGAATGTTCGGCGCGGGAGGTCCAGATCTTCTGGCCGTTGACGACGTATTTGTCGTTGCCCTTCTTCACCGCCGTGGTCCGAAGCGAAAGCGTGTCTGTGCCGCTGGTCGGCTCGGACACCCCGAAAGCCTGCAGCCGCAGCTCGCCGCTGGCAATCTTGGGAAGATATTTCTGCTTCTGCTCCTCGCTACCGTGCCGCAGGACCGTGCCCATGATGTACATCTGAGCGTGGCAAGCCCCACCGTTGCAGCCCGACTTATGGATTTCCTCGAGCACGGCGGCGGCGGCGGAGATCGGCAACCCACTCCCGCCATATTCCTCGGGTACCAGGACCGCCAGATACCCCGCCTCGGTCAGCGCTTGGACAAACTCGGTCGGGTATTGGCGCTCGCGATCCTTCTCGCGCCAGTACTCGCCAGGAAATTTTTCGCACAAGGCGGCGACCGCCCGGCGAATTTCGGCGATCACCTCGTTCATCTCTTCGGAAGCATGTGGCATGGTCGTGTCCTTTCGTCGGCGCGACCATACTCGAAACGGTCGAGCCGACACCAGCGGAGAGGCACCATATCCATGCTAAACGGCTTGATCCTGGCCACCGTCGCCGTCTTCGCGTTGAGTTGGCCCGGCGCCGGAAGCGCGGACGCGACATCGAGCTCGACCACGCCCTTCACCGTCGTTGCCCTGGGTGACGCCCCCTATAGCGATCCCCTCGACTATTTGCGGTTTTCGGGCTTGATTCACACGATCAATGAATTGAAGCCGGTCTTTTCAGTTCATGTCGGCGACATCAAGGCCGGGAGCCGGCCCTGCACCGATCGCCGGCTAACCCGAATTCGAGACTATTTCGACGACTTTGACTCGGCCCTGATCTACACGCCCGGGGACAACGAATGGACCGACTGCCACCGGGTAACCGCCGGTGGATGGGACCCGCTGGACCGGCTTGAGCTGCTACGACGGCATTATTTTTCGACGTCGAAAAGCCACGGAAAAAAGCCAATCCGCCTCACCCGCCAGTCCGATGACAAGCGCTTCGAGAAATTTGTCGAGAACGCGCGGTGGACCCGTGGCGGTGTCGGTTTTGTGACCGCGCATGTGGTCGGGAGCTACAACAACGCGGAACGCCGCGACGTCGCCGCCCGCGCGGAGTTCAAGGAGCGTGACAAGGCATCGTCAACATGGATCGCCGACGGTTTCGCCTGGGCCCAAAAAGTAAATATGAAAGGCTTGGTGATCTTCATCCATGCCGACCCGCTGCGCGGCCGCGATCACGACCGCAAGGTCGGCAAGCCCTTTGGACGCACGGTCAAGGCCCTCAAGCAAGGCGCGGCGACCTTCAAGAAACCCGTGCTGGTGGTGCATGGGGATTACCACGAGTACAAACTGGACAAGCCGTTCACCACATCAGCGGGAAAGGCCATCGAAAACCTTACCCAGCTGGAGGTTCAAGGCGCGCCCGAGGTCTGGGCCACTCGGATCGATATCGATCCCGCCTCGCCATCACTCTTCAAGATCGCGCCGCTGAAGCCCGTCGGCGCCGAGGCTCCGGCGCCGGATTAAGGCTTATCGAAAACCGCCATCACGGTGACGATCCGGGTCTCATGAAGGTTGCGCGCCATGTTTTTCAACTTTTCCGGCGCGGCTTTGCCCATCAGTAGCGCCGCGCCCGCCGGCGGCTCTTTCTCGCCCCTGGCCGCCCGGACCTCTCTCTCGGCCTTCTGGTCCGCCATCCAGGCCAGTGCCTTTGGCGTGACATCCTCCCAGGACACAAGCCGCAGGCCCGCCGCCTCAATGCACGAACGAATCTGGTCCGGCGTCTCAAGAAAGCTATAGGCCGCCTCGCTGGCCCAGGGCGCGGGATACCGCGCGGCACCACCTGGACCCGCCATGATATCATACAGACCAAACCGGCCGCCGGGCTCCAAGACACGCGCCACCTCACGGTAGAGCGTGGTCTTGTCCTCGACAT
>JADHLJ010000315.1 GCA_016780745.1 Alphaproteobacteria bacterium
GCTGGTGACGGCGGATAACCTGGTGCAGATGTTCTTCGGCTGGGAAGGCGTCGGTGTCGCCTCCTATCTGCTGATCGGGTTCTGGTACCACAAGCCCGAGGCCAACGCGGCGGCGATCAAGGCTTTCCTGGTCAATCGGGTCGGCGATTTCGGCTTCGCGCTAGGCATTTTCGGCACTTATCTACTGTTCGATACCGTGGTGCTGGATGAGATCTTCCAGGCGGTGCCGAGCAAGGCGGGCTCGGAGCTTACCTTCCTTTGGTTCAGCGCCGACGCGATGACCGTGCTCACGCTGCTGCTGTTCATCGGCGCCATGGGCAAATCCGCGCAGCTTGGCCTGCACACTTGGCTGCCGGACGCGATGGAGGGCCCGACTCCTGTGTCGGCCTTGATCCATGCCGCCACGATGGTGACCGCTGGTGTGTTCATGGTGGCGCGTCTGTCACCGATGATGGAATACGCGCCGGATACGCTGATGGTGGTGACCATCGTTGGTGCGACCACGGCGTTCTTCGCCGCGACGGTCGGCCTCTGCCAGAACGACATCAAGCGGGTCATCGCCTATTCGACCTGCTCTCAGCTCGGCTACATGTTCTTTGCCTGCGGTGTGTCGGCCTATTCGGCGGCGATTTTCCACCTGATGACCCATGCCTTCTTCAAAGCTCTGCTGTTCCTTGGCGCCGGCTCGGTGATCCACGCCATGTCGGACGAGCAGGACATGCGCAACATGGGTGGCCTGCGAACCAAGATCCCGTTGACCTTCTGGCTGATGATCATAGGGACCCTGGCCCTGACCGGGTTTCCGTTTCTCGCCGGCTACTATTCCAAGGACTTGATTCTGGAATCCGCCTTTGCCAGGGCGACCGGGGTTGGCGACTACGCCTTCTGGCTCGGCATCCTCGCCGCCGGCATGACCGCGTTCTACAGCTGGCGCCTGATCTTCATGACCTTCTTCGGCACCAGCCGGGCCTCCCAGGAGGTGCAGGATCATATCCATGAATCACCACTGGTGATGACCTTGCCGCTAATGGTCCTGGCGGTCGGCGCGTTGATCGCCGGCAAGCTCGGCTACGAAGCCTTCGGCGGTCACGACATGGAGGCGTTCTGGAACGGCGCGTTGCTGGTCCTGGAAGGCAACAACACGATCGAGGCCGCGCATCATGTGCCGGTCTGGGTGATCGCGATGCCCACGGTGATGTTCGTGCTCGGCACGGGCGGGGCGTATTACTGCTACGTGATGCGGCCCGAGGTTCCGGGGATCATCGCCACCTATTACGGCGAGATTTACCGCTTCCTGCTGAACAAGTGGTATTTCGACGAGCTTTACGACTGGATGTTCGTGCGGCCCGCGATGCGGCTCGGCCGGGTGTTCTGGAAGAGTGGTGACGGCACGATCATTGATGGTCACGGGCCCGACGGCGTCGCGGCGGTCAGCAGGCTGATGGCGGCCGAGGCGGGGCGGGTGCAGACCGGCATCGTCTCGCACTATGCCTTCGCGATGGTGATCGGTGTCGTGAGCATCGTTTCCCTGTATCTATTGCTCACGCACGGGGGCTGAGACCATGGCGAGTGATTGGCCTTTACTGTCCCTTGTGACCTTCCTGCCGCTGGCGGGTGTCATCTTCATCCTCTTCGTTCGCGGCGACGAGGCGACGGTGGCAAGGAATTCCCGCTATATCGCGCTGTGGACTTCGATGGCGGCGTTCCTGCTATCGCTGCCGCTGTGGATCGGCTTTGATCCCACGACCGCCGAGTTCCAGTTCGTTGAGAAGGTCGCCTGGATTCCCGGCGCCAATATCAACTATCACATGGGCCTGGACGGCATTTCGCTGTTCTTCGTGCTGCTTTCGACCCTGTTGACACCGATCTGCATCCTGTCCAGCTGGGACGCGGTCAAGACCAGGGTTCGCGAGTACATGATCGCCTTCCTGGTGCTCGAGACCATGATGGTCGGCATGTTCTGCGCGCTGGACATGCTGGTCTTCTACATCTTCTTCGAGGGCGTGCTGATCCCGATGTTCATCATCATCGGGGTTTGGGGTGGCGCGCGCCGGGTCTACGCGGCGTTCAAGTTCTTCCTCTACACGCTGCTCGGCTCGGTGTTGATGCTGGTCGCGATGCTGTCGATGTATTTCACCGCCGACACCACCGATGTGCCGACCTTGATGGCGTTCAAGTTCGCCGCCGATATTCAGCCCTGGCTGTGGCTGGCCTTCTTCGCCTCCTTCGCGGTGAAGGTGCCGATGTGGCCGGTCCATACCTGGCTGCCCGACGCGCATGTCGAGGCGCCCACGGCGGGCTCGGTTATCCTGGCCGGCGTGCTGCTGAAGATGGGTGGCTACGGGTTCCTCAGGTTCTCGATCCCGATGTTCCCCGAGGCGACGGACATGTTCGCGCCCCTGGTCTTCACCTTGAGCGTGGTGGCGGTGATCTACACCTCCCTGGTGGCACTGGCGCAGGAGGATCTGAAGAAGCTGATCGCCTATTCCTCGGTCGCCCATATGGGCTTCGTGACCATCGGCATGTTCACCATGAACGAGCAGGGGGTGCAGGGCTCGATCTTCCAGATGTTGAGCCATGGCATCGTTTCCGGCGCGTTGTTCCTTTGCGTCGGCGTGATCTATGACCGCATGCATACCCGCGAGATCGCCGCCTATGGCGGGCTGGTCAATCGGATGCCGCGCTACGCGCTGGTATTCATGATCTTCACCATGGCCTCGGTCGGCCTGCCGGCCACCAGTGGCTTCGTGGGTGAGTTCCTGGTGCTGATGGGCGCCTTCGAGGTCAGTACCTGGTTGGCGGCCTTCGCGGCGACCGGCGTGATTCTCGGCGCGGCCTATATGCTCTATGTCTATCGCCGGATCATTTTCGGCGTGCTCGACAAGGAAAACCTCAAGAGCATCACGGATCTCTCGCCCCGCGAGATCGCGATCTTCGCGCCCCTGGTGATCCTGGTGTTCTGGATGGGCATCTACCCCGCCTCGTTCCTGGATATGATGGCGGTGTCCGTGGACAACCTCATCGCCAATTACAATGTCGCGCTGCTGGAAAGCGGCGTGACCGTCGCGAACCGCTGAGCCGGAGACTAGGATATGGATCCCACCTTGGTTCCCGCGATGGCCTCGGCGACGCCGGAGATCTTCCTGGCGGCGGCGGGCATGGCTCTGCTGATGCTCGGGGTGTTCCGCAAGGAAGACGCAACGGGCCTGGTCTCGTGGCTGGCGATCGCCAGCTTCATCGTCGCCGGTGTCCTGGTGCTCACCCATGGCGGGCCGACCGACACGCCGACCTTCTTCGGTATGTTCGTAACCTCGCAATTCGCGCAGTTCGCCAAGATCCTGATCCTGATGGGCTCGGCGCTGTCGATCATCCTGTCCAACGACTATATGCGCCGCGAGCAGGCGCAACGCTTCGAGTACCCGGTCCTGATCGTCTACGCGACCGTCGGCATGATGATGATGGTCTCGGCCGATGATCTGATCGCGCTCTATATCGGATTGGAACTGCAGAGCCTGGCGCTCTATGTGGTCGCCTCGATCCGGCGTGACACGCTGCGGTCGACCGAGGCGGGGCTGAAGTATTTTGTCCTGGGCGCGCTGTCCTCGGGCATGCTGCTCTACGGTTGCTCGCTTATTTACGGCTTCGCGGGAACCACCGATTTCGCCGGTCTGGCGGGTGTGTTCACCACACTTGAGAACGAGACGGTGCCGGTCGGCCTGGTCTTCGGTCTGGTATTCCTGATCTCGGGCCTGGCCTTCAAGGTATCGGCGGTGCCGTTCCATATGTGGACCCCCGACGTGTACGAGGGCGCGCCGACGCCGGTGACGGCTTTGTTCGCCATCGCGCCCAAGGTGGCCGCGATCTGCCTGTTCCTGCGGGTCATGGTCGGCCCGTTCGGTGAGTTGATCGACCAGTGGCAGCAGGTCATCGTCGTCATCTCCATCCTTTCCATGGGGCTCGGCGCCTTCGCGGCTCTGGTGCAGACCAACATCAAGCGCCTGATGGCCTACAGCTCGATCGGTCATATGGGCTATGCGCTGGTCGGTGTCGCGGCGGGTAACGAGGCCGGCGCGAGCGGCGTGCTGATTTACCTCACGGTCTATCTCTTCATGAATGTCGGCACCTTCGCCTGCATTCTGGCGATGCGTCAGCAGGGCCGGGCGGTCGAGGGGATCAATGACCTTGCGGGACTCTCGAAGAGTCATCCGATGATGGCCGTCGCGCTTCTGGTGTTCATGTTCTCGATGGCCGGCATACCACCGCTCGCCGGTTTCTTCGGCAAGTGGTTCGTGTTCCTGGCGGCGATCGACGCCGGTCTCTACACCTTGGCGATTCTCGGTGTGATGGCGAGTGTGGTAAGCGCCTTCTACTATCTGCGGATCGTCAAGATCATGTATTTCGACGAGGCCGTGGAGCCGTTGGATAGCGCGGTACCCGGTGATCTTCGCGTTGTCATGTACGTTGCGACGGCGGTCACCTTGCTGTTCTTCCTGATGCCGAGCCCGGTTGTCGAGGTTGCGGATGCCGCCGCCGCCGCGCTGATGGGCGGTTGAACCTGAATCTTCGCTGTCCTTTCTGGACACTCTTCAAGCCCTTGGGCGCGCGCGCCCGATGACCGTGTCGCGTGACCCTCAAGACCAGGGCGCCGGGCTGCCCGAGCGCGTGCGCCTTGAAGTCCATGACATCCTCGACAGCACTAACAGCCTCGCGCGGGTCCGCGCCGAGGCCGGCGCCGCCGATTGGACGGTGATCCAGGCGCTTGAGCAAAGCGCCGGGCGCGGGCGACGGTCCCATGATTGGCGCTCGCCGCCAGGTAATCTCTACACCTCGACGCTGCTGTATCCGAGGCCGCCAATGGCGTGTTGGCCGCATTTGTCCTTCGTTGCCGCTCTCGCGGTCGCGGAGATGACGCACGCCATGGCGCCGGACGCGACAGTTACCGTCAAATGGCCAAATGACGTGCTGGCTAATGGGCGAAAGATCAGCGGGATTCTGCTGGAAACAGCCCTGGCTAAAAAACCAAACGCAAACACCCCCGGCGCGGTGATCGTCGGTGTCGGCATCAACATCACCTCGCATCCCGAGCAAACCCGCTACGGCGCGACCAGTATTGCCGCGTTGACAGGCGAGGGGACGATGATGGATACCGCGCGCGCGCATTATCTGAACGCTTTGGCGCGCTGGTATGATATCTGGAGCACCGAGGGTTTCGCGGCGATCCGCGACGCTTGGACGGAGATCGCCCATGGGCTTGGGCAAGAGGTCCGGATTACCGATGACGGCGTGCCCGATCGGGCTGGTCTATATACCAGTATCGACGAGGAGGGGCGCTTGATGTTGCAAACCCCCGGGGGCGCGATCGAACGGGTCGCCGCCGGAAGTCTGAGCTTTGTTGACGCCGGAGAGGCCTGATGCTGCTGACCATCGACTGCGGGAACACCAATACCGGCTTCGCCATGTTCGAGGGCGAGCGCTGTGTCGGCTCGTGGCGAACATCGACCAATGCGTCGCGCACCGCCGATGAATACGGTGTTTGGCTGACCCAGCTCTTGGCCCTCAGCGAGCTTTCGCTTAGCGATATCCATGACGTCATCATCGCCAATGTCGTGCCCGAGACCGCGTTTAACCTGAAGACCCTGTGCCGCCGTCATTTCGGGGTCGAGCCGATGTTGGTCGGCGCCCCCGAGGTTGATCTCGGCATTCCCATCCGGATCGACAATCCAGCCGAGGTGGGCGCGGACCGGGTGGTCAACGCGATCGGGGCCGCGGCCCGCTATGAGGGCGCGCTGATTGTCATCGATTTTGGCACCGCGACCACCTTCGACGTGGTGGAGGGCGACGGCGGCTACGCGGGCGGGGTGATCGCGCCGGGCATCAACCTGTCCCTCGAGGCGCTGTACAATGCGGCGGCTCAGCTTCCGCGGATCGTGATCGAGCCGCCGGCCCATCCAAGCAATACAAACGAGCCTGTTCATATCATCGGCACCTCCACCAAGGAGGCCATGCGCGCCGGTATCTTCTGGGGCTATGTCGGCTTGATCGAAGGCATTGTGAACCGCATCAAGGCGGAACATGGAAAGCCCATGACCGTGGTGGCCACCGGCGGTCTCGCGCCGATCTTCCTGTCGTCGACGGACGCGATTCAGCATGTCGACCCCGATATTACCTTGAG
>JADHLJ010000316.1 GCA_016780745.1 Alphaproteobacteria bacterium
ATAATCGCTGCCGTCAAAAGAGGGCACCAAGTGTTAGATTCCTTCCACTAGGTCGTGAACCGGCCTCACCCAATCACATAGATCGGGCTGCTCCACGCCTGGAAGCCGTCCTCGGTGGTTACGCAGACCCAGAGCGGGTTGTCGGCATCGGGCTTGAGGTCGACCGGCACCGAGACCGACATCTCGCGGCTATCGAGCGTCTCCGGCAGGCGGAATGCTCGGATCTGGCGGCGTAGCGCGCCGGCGTCGAAGGTGGTGTCCTCGAAGCCGATATCGGCCAACGGCACCGTCTCGTTCACCAGATTGCTCTCGATCTCCAGGCGCGCGTTGGCGGTTTCCTCCAGCCAGACGTCGAAGCCACCGAAATTGCCGGTGGTGATGGCATCGAACGCGACACGGTCGTCGCCGACCTGTTCCAGCTTGCGCTCGTGGTTCCAGGCGTTGACCTTGCCAATCGACTTGATCTTGGCGCCTTGGAAGCGCGCCTCGCCGACCCAGTTTGTCTCCCGGCCTCGGCCCCGATATTCCGCGCCGCTCCACAGCACCCGGACGCGGGCGCCGAGAGTACTCTCGTCATGGCCGCGCACGGTCTGGAGAACCTCCTTGCCGTTGCGGATCTCGATCCGCTCGATCGAGCTGGCTGACCGAGCATCGACCTTGAGGGTGACGCTTTTGTCCGTGGTGCGCGCGATGTCACCCATCATGACCTTGTTGACCCGGGTCGAGCTTGTCTCGAACACGGCGGGGTCGCGGTCGAACAGGTCCGCGCCGCCGGCGAATTCGGCATGCACCTCCAGATGCAAGCGGTTGCCGGTGGTGCCGAAGTGATGGCGGCGGCGCAGCGCGTCGAAGATGCCGTCACGGGTCAGCTCATTCGCCAGATAGCAGGTGAGCCCGCCATAGGCGCCGAACTGCGAGGCTCCCGGATAGCTGGCGCCGGGACGGCCTTTATGGCCGTCGCTGTTGCAGACCACGCCGACCCGGTGGCCGAGCTCGAAGCAATCCTCGATCAGCCATTCGAAACTGCCCCAGGCGGAATGCAGCTCCATGGAGTGCTCCAGCCGGCCGTCATGGGCGAAGTTGATATCGGCGTAGCGCCCGCCGACATGGGCGAAGATCACCACATCTTCGTCGGCCAGGGCCTCGAAGAGCTTGGCGGCGTTGGGCGCGTCGGTGTGGATGTCCGAGCGGTCGGGCAGCAATGCGTGGCTGGACCGGCGGATCTGGCGCCCTTCCTCGCGGAAGAAGACATTGCGGTCACCGCCGACCGCCGTGTTGCCGGACCATTCATAGCCCGGGAAAGTGACGAACCGATGGTCCTGGTGAAACTCGGCGGTTAGCTCGTTGATATAGGCCCAGAAGGCGTTGTTGACCTGGAAGTCATTGGCCTGATGACTCGCCGCGTCGAGGAAGGACATGTTGCGCGCGAAGTTGAAATAGTCCCGGCTGGCGCCGATGCCGATGGACTCGCCGCTTTGACCATGCAGATCCGCCCAGTAGCCGCCCATCGTGCCCTCGCGGATGATTAGCGGGTTGGTCTCGGCGAGTAGTTTTCCGGTCTCATCCTCCACTCGGATTTCCAGCGTGCCGGGAGCGCTCACCGCAAGGTCCTCGAAGGTCATGGCGCGGGTGCCCTCGCGATAGTCCATGGTCTCCGGCAGGTTCTCGACGGGGATCGAGGCGCGAAGGCGCAGGTTCGCCGAGGCCTGGTCACTCGGGTTGCCCCAGGAATCCTCGGCCTTGATGCCCAGTTGGAAGCTCTCGCCCGGGCGCCGCAAGGTCGGTAGCACCGCGCGCCAGACCGAGGGAGGGCCGGGAATGACCGAGATCGAGGGGCTGCTCTGGATCGGAACGTAGTGGCCGGTGGCGCAAACATCGGCCAGAACCTTGAACTCGAACCCGGTCTCGCAGAAGGTTTGCACGAATGTCCCCGGCGAGCCGCCGGACGTGTCGCCGAAGACCACGGTGATGGTGTCACCCTCGCGCAGACATCCCCGCGTGACCATGACGGTGAGCGCCTTGTTGCGGGGGCGCTGTCCACCGCGCGGCGCGTAGGTGACGCTGAGCCCGGCGCCATTGCTGGCGGTGGCGGTCACATAGTTCGGCGCCTTGGGATCGGTGGTCTGCAGGCGCCCCCAATCGCCGACCGAGCGGATCACCACTCGGAGGGAGCCGGTATCGTCCATGCCGTGCCGCCCGACGGTATAGGTCAGGCGAAAGGTCTGGGCGCTGCGGGCCTCGAAGCCGCCCTTGGGCTCGATATTCGCGCGGCCATAGAGCACCGGGTCCTCGGAGGGCAGGGCATTGGTGAAAACCTCGCCGACAAGCTCGCTGGCGACGGCCTGGGGTTCGTTCGGAATGGGGCCGGCGATGGTTGGCGCGGTCATGGGGTTTCTCCAGAGGTGTTTGTCGTGCGTTCCATGCGCAGCCACTTCATGACGCCGTCGAGTTGGGCACGGCGGTTCCGGCGCAGCTCTTCGGCATGGTCGGTGAGTTGGAACTGGTTGGCCAGGGCCTCGATCCCGATGAAGTCATCCGGCAACAGTTTTGAAAGATCCGTCAGGGCGTCGGCGTGATCACGAGAGCCAAGCCAACTGGTCTGAATGGCGTCGTGATCGATCGAGGCCATGCCGGTCATGAAGCGCTTGCCGCTGTTCCTTGGTGGAAAGACCTCTGAATAGCCCACCGGGTGAATTGGCGGATAGGAGGCGGCGATCTCGGCGTAGTTTCGCAGGAAGTGAAGATAGGCGTGCTCGTGACCTGGCTCCGTAGAGTTCGAGAGCAGGGCGTTCGCGGCCTCGGGAAGGCCGGAGATGATCTTGTGTGTCTGATCGTAAAATCCAAAGACAAAGGCGATGAACGCCGCCTTCAGCGCGAGTAGGGCGGCGTTCGGGTTCTCGGTCAGGGTCTCGGGCCTTCGAAGAAACAATGCCTCTCCGCCTTGCGGAAAGCCTTTGCCGCGAAGGCCGATGGGGGTGCGGTTCGACGCGCCGGCGGTGGGAAAGATTTCCAGCGAGGCGAGATCGAAACCCTGGGCATCGAGATAGGCGACGATGTCCCCAAGCAGAGGTTGATCCTGATAGACCGGAACAAACTCAACCTCGGTCATGATCGCGACCACATGATCGGCGATCGTCTTGGCGCCGCCCTTGAGGATTTCCAGCTCGCTTCCCTGGGTATCCAGCGACAGGAAGTTCGGTGGCGGCGTCTTGCCGGCCTCGCGTTCCGTGACCTGGTCCAGCGTGATCGTGTCCAGGGTCAGGGTTTCCACAAGAGAGCGGCCGCCGGGGTCATCGTCCCAGCCGAACTGAGCATCAAACGAAAAGGCGTTGGCGTAGTCCGGCGATAGCGGGTAGAGCGAGCTCAAATACCGGTTGCTGTAGAGATAAAACGGGCGCGGCCCCGCTTGCCCGCTCAAACAGTCGCCGAGAATAACGGTGCGCGAAGGCAAGTCCTTGGTCGCTAAACGGATCCCGGCGAGGCTTGAGCGGTCCGCCTCGTAGAGGACGCTTACCACGTCGCGTTCGAAGATCGGTAGGATTGGATAGCAGCGCGTGCCGGCGCGCCCGCCGATATGATGAACGCTTAGCGCGAGATCATCCATCGCGGTCACGGCCCAGAATCTCATCTGTGTGCTGGCCGAGCCTGGCGGGTGGCGTGTTCGGGCCCACGGCCTCGCCATTGGCCTTGAAACCCAGGGTCGGCATGTGGAGCGGCACGGTGGCGCCGGGGACCTCCAAGGTGCGGGTCAACTCTCGCGCTTGGATCTGCGGTTCGTGGAGCACTTCCTCGAGCGATCGAATGCGGGCGGCGGGAACGAAAGCGAGGTCGAGCACCGCTTCCCAGTGATCCGCGCTTTTGGCCGCGATGCGCTCGGCGATCTGGCGGCGCAGTTCCGGTACGTTCCGTCGCCGCTGCTCGGGGTCATCGAAACGGGGATCGTCGAGAAGTTCGGCGTGATCGATGGCGCGGCAGAGGTCGCGAAACTGACGCTCGTTATTGGCGGCGATCATCAGGATGCCGTCGGTGGTCTCGAAGGCGCCGGAGGAGGGGCTCTGGCTCCACGCCTCGTTGCCCGAGGCCTTGAAGGTCGCGCCGGTATTCAGGTGATTGGTGACCAGCGAGGCCATCAGCAAAAGCGAGGTATCCAGCATCGCCACGTCCAGCCGCACGCTCTCGCCAGTGCGCCGCGCTTCCAGGACGCCAGAGACGATCGCGAAGGCGGCGTTCATGCCGGTGGCGTAATCCACATAGGGCGCGCCGACCTTGTTCGGCTCGGTCTCGGGAGTGCCGGTCGTGCGCATGATCCCGCACATTCCCTGAACCACGTGGTCATAGGCCGGGCGATGCCCGATCGGGCCGTCCTGGCCATAGGCCGAGATCGAGGCGTAGACGATCCCCGGGCGAGCCCGCTGGACGTCTTCATGGGACAAGCCAAGCCGCGCTGCGGTGCCGGGCCGGAAATTCTCAACGAAGATATCGGCGGTCTTGATCAGCGCCATCAACGCGGCGAGACCGTCTTCGGTCTTTAGGTCAATAGTAACGGATTTTTTATTCGCGTTTTGGGTTAAGAAATTGGTTCCAAGGTGTTGATTTTCTAATCCATCTGGCGCACTGCCATCGCGGGTCCAGTCACCTCGGCCCGGCGGTTCCACCTTGATGACCTCGGCACCCAACAGGGCCAGCTGATAGGTCGCGTAAGGTCCCGCGAGAACCTGCGTCAGGTCGATTACGCGGACGCCATCCAAGGGTTTGAACATCACCTCAAGCCTTCACTCGTTTCCGCCCGGCACTAGCCTACGTTCAAGGCTTCACCGCCATCAACCGGAAGTGCCGCGCCGGTGATGAAGTTGGCCTCGTCCGAGGCCAGGAACAGGGCCGCGTGGGCAACGTCCCAGCCGGTGCCCATGCGGTTGCGAAGCGGCACGCGAGCGTTGCGTCCGGCTTCGATCTCCTCGCGCGGTTTTCCGAGTTCGCGCACCCTTGTGTCCACCGCCATGGGTGTATCCATCAGGCCGGGAAGAATGACATTGGCGCGCACGCCATGGGGCGCGTTCTGGATTGCGATCTGTTCGGTCATGGCGATCACCGCCTGCTTGGTGGTCTTGTAACCGATCAGGGGATAGGCGTTCCACGCGGCGATGGAAGAGATGCTGACGATAGAGCCGGACTTTTGCGCGCGCATCACCGGGATCACGTGCTTGCAGGTCAGCACCATGCCCTTGAGGTTGATCGACACAACGCGGTCGAACGCCTCGCTGGTGATCTCGGTGATTTGCGCGTCGCCGCCGGCGATCGAGACCCCGACATTGTTGTGCAGCACATCGATCCGATCCCAGAGCGCGAGACAGCGCGAGACCATGGCTTCGATGGAGGCCTCGTCGGTGATGTCGACATGGACGGCCTCGGCGGTGCCGCCTTCGGCTCGGATCATCTCCGCGGTTTCCTCTGCCGACTCGAGGCGGTTATCCCCGACCAGTACCTTGGCGCCCTCGCGCGCGAACAGAACAGCGGTCGCGCGACCGTTGCCCATGGTCTCTCCCGGGCTCTGTCCACCACCGACGACGATCGCGACTTTGTTTTCCAGGCGCATTCTCAAGCTTCCTTCACAAACTTCGGCGGGTGAGCGGCGATCACGTCCAGATTGAGCTCGGCGCCCCAACCCGGGCCCGGCGGGGCCTGGACACAGCCGTTTTGGATATCCGGTTTCCAGGTGATGATGTCGTCCTTCCAGGGCACGTCGTCGATGTCGATCTCCATGACCCTGAAGTTCGGGAGCGCGGTGCAGAAATGCGCGCTCATCAGGCTGGAGAGATGACCGTAGAAGTTATGCGGCGCGCAGTTGATCTCATAGGCCTCGGCCATCGCCGCGATCTTCATGCCGAGCCAGGCGCCGTTCCAAGGGATGTCGATGATCGCCACATCCATCGACGCGTTCTCGAAGAACGGGCGGAACTCGCGCACGCCGAACAGCGACTCGCAGGAGGCGATCGGCGTCGCCACACGCTCCCGGATGCCCGCGAGAGCGACCGGATCGTAGAGGTCGATTTCGATCCAGGTAAGGCCGAGATCATCGAGACCCGCGGTGATCTGCCGGAACCCCTCCGGTTTGAAGTGGAAGTTGAGATCAAGCCTGATCCCCACATCCGGCCCGGC
>JADHLJ010000317.1 GCA_016780745.1 Alphaproteobacteria bacterium
TTTTTCGACGTTCACCGCGCCGAGGGCACCTATCCCGGCGGCGTGCATTTCGAGATGACCGGTCAGGATGTGACGGAGTGCATCGGCGGCGCCCAGGAGATCAGCGAAACCGCGCTCGCGGATCGCTATCACACGCATTGCGACCCACGTCTGAATGCCTCGCAATCCCTTGAGCTGGCATTCCTGATCGCCGACATGTTGAAGCAGCATCGCGACGAGGATCAGGCACCGAAAATCGCGGCGGCGTCTTGACGCCACGGCGAGTCGGGCCAAAGATGGCCATCACCGGCCCTCGTTCGAGGGCCCAAAGCCGGACGGGGCGATGAGCGCACTCGAATCCGATAGCGATTCTCAGGCGGTGAATAACGAGAACGGGCCACCGGCGTCCGGCCCTCGGCTCGTCCATCATCCGGATCCGTCGAACGTTTCGCGCTATGTCGACAAGTATTTCCTGCGGACCAAGGATATCGTCGCCAAGTTCGGAGACCGCACGGTTACCTACGCGGTCTTCATGCGCCGTCCCGTCACTTGCGCGCCGCGATTGGCGGTCGATTGGCTGACCAGAATGGCTAAGGAGCGGGGCGCCGAGATTACCATTGATCTCAAACACCGCGAGGGCGCCTGGGTCGGCGCGGGCGAGCCGATCGCCTACATCAAGGGATCGCTGTTTCACCTCGTCGATCTGGAAACTCAGTTCCTGCAGAAACTGGGTTCCGCCTGCGTCGCCGCCTACAACGCCTACAATATGTGCGTGGAACTGCCGAAGACGGCGTTTCTGGCGATGGACGCGCGGCACTGCGCCGGCGCCGATATGGCCGAGTTGATGGCCTATGGCGCCAGCGTCGGGTCTCGCAAGGCCCAGAAGAAGGTCGGAGCCATCGGCTTCATCGGCAACGCGACCGACGAGACAGCGCATTTTTTCGGTCAGGATCGCGGCTTCGGGACGATGCCGCATGCGCTGATCGGCTATGCCGGTTCGACCCTGCGCGCCGCCGAGATGTTTCACGAAACCCATCCGGAAGAAAATCTGACGGTGCTGGTCGACTATTTCGGCCAAGAGATCACCGACGCGCTGGAAGTCTGCCGCCGTTTCCCGGAACTCGCCGCCGAGGGCCGCGTGGCGCTACGGCTCGACACCCATGGCGGGCGGTATGTCGAGGGCCTGGACCCGGCGGATAGTTATGCGGTGCTCGAAAGAAACGCCGCGCAGTCGATTCGCGGATATCGCTCGGACGCTGAACTGCGCCATCTGATCGGTACAGGCGTCTCGGCGGCTGGGATCTGGCACTTGCGTGAATCGCTCGATAACGCGGGATTCCCAAACGCGAAAATCGTCGGCTCCAGCGGTTTTTCCCCGGAAAAATGCCGCGTTATGGCACTGGCCCAGGCGCCGGTTGACATGGTCGGTACCGGTTCCTACCTCCCCGAAAGGTGGAGCGAGACCTATGCCACGGCGGATATCATCGACTACGATGGCGAGCCGCAGGTTAAGGTCGGCCGCGAGTTCTTGTTGAGGAAATGAAGGCATCCATGTCCGATACCGTGTTGTTGGTGGTTCATCAGAAGACATCCGTCGCCGGACATATGGGTACCCTATTCTCCGAGCGCGGATATGAACTGGAAACATGCTGCCCCTGCGCCGGCGCCGAGATGCCCAAGCGCGCGGAGGATTATGCCGCGGTCGTCATGTTCGGCGGGCCCATGAGTGCCAACGACTGCTCCATGGATGGTATTCGCGCCGAGCTTGATTTCATCCCCAAGGTGCTCGACGCCAAAGTGCCGTTTCTAGGGCTTTGCCTGGGTGGCCAGATGCTGGCGCGCGTCTTGGGAGCCAAGATCGGCCCGCACCCAGATGGTCTGGTCGAATCCGGCTTCACGCGGATCAAGCCGACCGAGGCGGGGCGCGACTGGTTCGCCGAGTGCGATACCTTCTATCAGTGGCATCGCGAGGGCTTCGACGTTCCGGAAACCGCGACCCTGCTCGCCAGCGGTGATATCTATCCCAATCAGGCCTTCGTCTATGGCGAGAACGCCATTGCCACCCAGTTCCATCCGGAGATCACCCGCGACATGATCGACCGTTGGACGATGCATGGCGCGCATCGTCTGGGCCGGCCCGGTGCTCAGCCGAGGCAGGCTCATGTGAAGGGATGGGAGTTGTTCAGCGAGCGGGTTGATCGATGGGGCAGGGGGTTGCTCGATCGTTTCGCTCTCCGTGGTCCCGCCCATTTGGCCGAGGCGGCGGACTAACGCGCTGGAAGGACTCGGCGTTAACCTCCTGGAGGTCCGATATGCCGTTTCGTTTCCAGCTTTTCGCCTTCTTCATCGTTCTTTCGTTCTTGGTATCGCCCGATCTCGCGCGCGCCGACGCGGTTGACGGCGACTGGTGCTACAAGGATGGTCGTTCCTTGTCGATCGATGGGCCGAAGATGATCACCCCGGGCGGTCAGGCGCATACCGGCGAGTACGATCGTCATGTGTTTCGCTACACCATCCCCGAAGGCGAGGCAGACGCTGGCAGCCATGTGTTGATGGTGCAATGGAGCGAACAGGAAATCCGGGTCTGGCAGGGCTCAACGAAGCCGGTGCTTCGCGAGGGGGAGCCCGAGATCTGGCGTCGCTGTCACTTGCGCACCAGCTAAGTAACCTAGTTCAGATCCGGGTATCCGAGATCTATGGCGGCTTGTTCCATCGCGTCGATCGTCTGGTACGCTTCAGGCTCAAGGATCTCTACACCGTCGAGAAACAAGGCCTCGCGAGCGGCGCGTCCGTCGGGGTCGGCGATGGCGGCGGACAACCCGTCGCGGAGCCGCTGGACGGTCTCGTCGTCGCGCTGGATCGCCGTCACATAGGGCAGGTTCGGCGCGGATTCTGTCCAGGCGAGCGTTCTTAAACCCTCGATCATTTCCGGCGCGTGGCGTTGGTGCATCGCCCAGGTCACGCAATCCACGGCGCAGACATCAGCCTCGCCCGCGCGCACCATTGTCATGCTTTGACGGTGGCCGCCGCTAAGCTTGGCCTCGCCGAAGAAAGCGCCATCACGCGCGAGACCGGCGATCGTCGCTCTCGGGGCATTGAAGCCGGATTGGGAATGTGTGGCGTTGAAGGCGATACGGCCGCCTCGAAGGTCTTCCAGGCTGTTTGCGGTACTGGTCTCGGCGACGATAAAGGCGCTGCGATAATTCGATGCCTCGCATCCATCGACCCGGTAGCGCGGCGTGGCGACCAGACGCAGCTTGTCCGACCAGTCATGGGTGAAAGGATAGCCGCAGGTCTGGGTGAACAACAGGCCGGGCATGGTCCAGCTGTCGGTTACGTTTGAGGTGCGGGTCAGCTCTCGTGGTGTCTCCGCGAGACCGGCTTGGAGAAAACAGCGGCGAAGGACAGCCCACCAGGCGTCGGTGGCGCCGCGTGCTTCGGGAAGGTCATACATCGGCAAGGCGGTGATCATTCGGCGGCCCTCGCGTCACTGGCGGTGATTTCCTCCAGCAGGCCGAGAACATGGCCGCTGATTTCGTGGGGCTGAACCTGGGCGACCCGGATCAGACCGTCGAAATGCTTGGTAAGCACCCGGATATGGTCGGTTGTGTTGAACACGAAATACATGCCCCCGATATAGAGCGCGGCGCGCTGGGGGCCGAAAATCGTGACCGGTGCCGAGTAGTGCGACAGCCCGTCATAAAGAAACCACCGCATGCTGGGATAAAGCTCCTCGGTTTGCGACGCGATTTCCTCCAGTTGCTCGACCCGCGCGGCCAGCGAAAGTCCCGACCAGATATCCTCGCCGCGCGCCAGTGAGTGCAGCGCCTGTATCGGCATGCAGATCTCGATATCGGTCTCCGGCAGCCGGCTGTAGGAGAGGCGATCCTCCTGTCGGGTCCGGGCTTGATCGCGGTCGACATCGTGCAGCGCGCCGTATTCAAAGGCGATCAGGGCCTGGGTCTTGACCTGGTCCGGTAGGCTCTGGGGCACATAGCGGATCTTGTAACCCGTTGCCTCGCCGTGCCAACGCATCAGGTCCTCGTCGACCGGCGAGCGGGGTTGGATCTGCAGGGATTTCTCCAGGATATTCGCGCCGAGGCGTTCCTCATGGGTAAGGCCCAGCAGCCAATCCAGGCTAACCTGCAACGTCGAGGCGATCGCCGCCACGGTATCGGCGCGCGGCAGGCGATCATTCTCGTTTGACAGCAATTGCGAGAGTGTCGAGCGGTCAATGCCGACCTTGGCGGCCAGGGTTGAGCGCTTGACGCCGGCGCGTTCCATGGCCTCGCTCAATCGTGCACGAAACGCGACGACGGTATCCCTACGATCCAAGTGCGCCTCCTAAACGATAGTGTGGAAAATCACCATTTTCGTGAAAGCCGGCAATCTAATTTAATTATGTTACACAATGCTCGTTTCATGCGCAATCCCTCGTTGATGGGATTGGCATTCGGTGGTGACTTCCGGCTATGGAACGAAGAACAACACTACCGGACCAGCCGTCGTGCACAACAGCGAGCCCGACGCATATCTGGGACCAAGCGATTGAATGGCCGACCGTCGGGCTCGCGGTGGCGATTTATGCCGCGTGGCTGGGGCTAACGGCGGCTTATGAGGTGATACCGGTTTGGCTATTGTTCATCCTTGGCGGGCTCGTCGCCGGCTGGCACGCGAGTTTCCAGCACGAGGCGACCCACGGCCATCCAACGCCGAGCCGGCGCTGCAACACCATCCTCGCCAGTCCCTCTCTTTTGCCGTGGTTGCCCTACCGGCTTTTTGAACGGGAACACCAGCGTCATCACGAAAACCCCGCCCTGACCGACCCGTTGGATGATCCAGAGTCGTTCTACGTTTTGGAAGCGGATTGGCGGCGGATGAACCGGCTCTGGCGCGGCTTGCTGTTGGCCAATAACACGCTCGCGGGCCGGCTGATATTCGGGCCCTTTCTCGTGGTCCTGTCGCTTCTCTGGCGTCAGGCGTGGTTGATTGGGCGCGGCGACAGGGTCGCGATCCAGGACTGGGCTTGCCACATGATCGCGATTGCGCCGGTTATGGGATGGTTGGTCCTGGTGGCGGACATGCCGATCTGGCTCTATCTGGTTTGCTTCGTCTATCCTGGAACGGCGTTGCTCTTGCTCCGGTCCTTCATTGAGCATCGCCCACATGATCGGCGGGCTGGTCGGACGGCGATTGTCGAGGATTCCGGATTCTTCTCGCTGCTGTTCCTGAACAATAATCTGCATGTGGTGCATCACGATGATCCGGGAATCCCATGGTATCGGCTTCCCAAGGTCTATCGCGCGCGCCGCGACCAAGTGCTTCGGGAGAATGGCGGGTTTCTTTTCGCGGGTTACGGCGATATCGCGCGGCGATATTTGTTTCGCGCCAAGGATCACCCGATCCACCCGGCGCGTCGTCTGTAATCCGGCGCAACCCATCAGTCTGGCGATGACCCCGGGGTTTGGGCACTGATACACTGGCGAGTGCCCACCCCTTGATTGGACATTCGCTCATGTCGGCCTTGCCATTCCCGTCGCTTTTCTCCGAGATCGAGATCGCGGGGCGACGGCTTCGCAATCGTGTTTGCCTCTGCGCGACGGTGACGAACTTCGCCCGCGACAACCGGATCACGGAGCCTTGGCGGAACTTTCTGATCGAGCGGGCCGAGGGCGGCGCGGCCATGCTGGTCACCGAGATTATCGCCGTTGATCCCGAGGCGATCGCGCAATCTTCCACCGTAACCGGTTTCGATGACACCAATGACGCGGCCTTCGAGGCAATCGCCCGCGATGTCCAGGCCGAGGGCGCGCTGTTGGTCGGGCAACTCTGGCATCCGGGGCGTCAACAACTCTGGCATCCGACCAAGGCCCCGATCGGTGTCTCGGATCTGCCCGATCCCTACAGCTGGACGGTGCCGCATGTGATGTCCACCGCCGAGGCGCGGCGCGTTGTCGAGGCCTATATCGCGACGGCCAAGCGGTTGGCCGATCGTGGGTTCGACGGTGTCGAACTGCATGGCGCCCATGGATATCTGATCATGCAGTTCCTCTCGCCGGCATCGAACACCCGAACCGACGCCTATGGCGGCGACCTGGAGGGGCGCACCCGTTTCGCGCGGGAGATCGCCGCCGGCATTCGCGCGGCCTGTGGTCCGGATTTCATCATCGGCCT
>JADHLJ010000318.1 GCA_016780745.1 Alphaproteobacteria bacterium
CCGGCCAGATTGGGCTGGCCGTAATCCTCGGGGAAAGCCACCTTGACCTCGACATCGTCGCCGGCATTGGCGCCGATCAGTTGATCCTCGAAACCCGTGAGGAACTGGTTCGAGCCCAATTCAAGCTGATGACCCTCGGCGGCGCCGCCCTCAAAGGCCTCGCCATCGATCGTACCGACGAAATCGATGACCACCACGTCGCCGCTCTGGGCCGGGCGGGCCTCGGTGATCGGCTCGGAGCTCTTGTGATTCTCGGCGAGCCGACCAATGGCTTCGTCGAGCTCCGTGTCACCCGGCTCGGCCGTCAATTTCTCAAGGGTAATCGTCGAGAAATCGATCGGCGTGATCTCGGGCATCAACTCGACCGACAGGCTGAACGCCAGATCCTTGCCCTCGTCGAATTCGGTGATCTCGATCCGAGGCTGCATCGCCGGACGCAGATTGCGCTCATCCAGGGCCGCCTGCGAGGATTCGTTCACCGCCGCCTCGAGCACCTCGCCCAGGACCGCTTGTCCATAGCGCTGCTTCAAAAGCTTCGGCGGTACCTTGCCCGGACGAAAACCGGGCAGCCGAATGGTCGGCGCCAACTCGTTCAATCGCCCCGTCACCTTGCCGTCGATATCGGCGGCCGGGATGACGACCTGAAATTCCCGTTTCAGACCCTCGGTAAGGGTTTCCGTAACCTGCATGACTGTCGTCCGATCCCTCTAAAGCGTCCTTTGACGCTCGTGCTTGTTAACCTTCCCGTCGACCAGGCTTACCCCGCCTCGGCGTCCGCCCCTCGGGCGCCGTCGGCATGGTGCGGGTGAAGGGACTTGAACCCCCACGGCTTTCGCCACCAGAACCTAAATCTGGCGTGTCTACCAATTCCACCACACCCGCGCGCAACCCGCGAGACCAGCCCGATTCAACACGACATCGGCACCAGCCCCCTGGTCGGAGCGGCATGGCTAACGGAAGCCGCTCTTCGCGTCAACAATCCTTCACCATTTCGAAACAATCAGCCCCGCGCCAGCGCGCGCATCGCCGTGGACTCCGCGATCCCGTGGTCGGTGACATAGGCCGTACTGTTGGCTTCAATTTCCGACAGCCGATAGAGATAGTTGATCATCAGGCCATGGGACTGATCAAAACCGCGTTCCGAGCGGTCCCCCATCCAATTCAACCGTTCAGCCCGCGCGCCGTTGGTCAAATGAAAATGCGCGACCGGATCGAGAGCGCGACCGCCTCGCCCCTTGGCGATCAGGACGTAGCGCGCGGCCAGCTTCATCATCGGCGACTTCAACGCGTCGACCAGCGCCGGGTCCGCCAGCGCCTCATCGGATGGATCGTTAATTCGACCGAGCAAATTGCTCAACAACGCGCCATCGTTGGCGCCCTCTCCAAGCGCCGTCAGGGCTTTGCGATCGGCACTGCTTAAAAGTACCGCCTGTTCGTCCTTCAACTGCCCGTCCAGCCAGCGCGCGAAGCCCGGTATCGGGGACAAGGTCGCGAAAGTCTTGAGGTTGGGGAAATCGTGGCTCAAAAGCTCCACGACCCGCTTGATCAGAAAATTGCCGAAACTGATACCACCTAGACCGCGCTGAGCGTTCGAGATCGAATAGAAAATCGCGGTATCCGCCGTCCTCGGGTCGATTTCGGGCGCCGCCTCGTCAAGCAGATCGTCAACGCTCCCGGACATGCCGTTGACCAGAGCGACCTCAACGAAAATCAGCGGCTCGTTCGGCATGTTCGGATGAAAGAAGCCGAAGCACCGACGATCGGAATCCAGGCGGTTCTTCAGATCATCCCAGGACTTGATCGCGTGTACTGATTCATAGGCGATGAGTTTTTCCAGCAGCGCCGCCGGAGACTCCCAATCGATCTGGCGCAGATCCAGCAACCCGATATCGAACCAGGCGCCCAGCATGGTCCTCAGGTCATCGGACAGGGCCTTTATCGTCTTATCCTCGCGCGCCATCATCAACATTTCGGCGCGCAGATCGACCAGAAACTTCACCCCGTCAGGCAAGGTCGTGAAACGACCCAGAAGCGCTCGCCACCGGGGCTCCAGCGCTTCACGCAGGCGCGCCTCGGCGGATGCCCGGGCCTCGTCATCGGCTTCCTGAACGCCTTGGATGGCGGCATCGACGGTTTCCCGCTCAACGCCAAACTCGCTCGCGAGCACGGCCAGGAACCGTTGTCGGCCAACCGCGTCGAGCCCCATGTAAAGCTGGCCGAGAGCCGCGGCGCGGGCGCGCACCGACGCCTCGTCCCCACGCCCCACGACACAAGCCTCGATCTCGCCGCGAACCCGCGCCAGATCCTCGTCCGGCAACCCCGGACGGGGCTGCCCCGAAATATAATGGCGCGTGGTATCCGAGAGATCCGTCCAGGCTCGGCGCAGATTTCTTAGCGTGCGGTCGAATAGAGTGGCACTGCGATCATCGGGCATCGTGATTACTCGGCTTTGGGCGGCACAGTATACATCCCATATGGCGTTTTGCGTTAATTTGTCACCGCTTTTCGCGCGGGGCCAGTGAACTATTTATTTAAACGCCGCCGCCCGACGCGCCTTGATCGCGGCCGCGGCGAGATGTTCGGGGATATCCTCGGCGATCAGACCCTCTCCGATGTGGCGCGCCGCCTCCCCGTTCAGCCAGACCGCCGCCTGGGCCACCTCGAAGGCCGGCATTCCCTGGGCAAGCAAGCCAAGCACGGTTCCGGCGAGAACATCGCCGGTCCCGCCGGTCGCCAGCCAGGGCGGCGCATTGCTGTTGATCAGAGCCATTCCGTCCGGCGCGGCGATCACCGTATCCGCGCCCTTCAGCACCACCACCCCGTTGATTCGACTGGCCGCCGCCCGGGTTCTTTCCAGCTTGCCTAGGTTTCCAAGGTCGGGAAACAGCCGCGCGAATTCTCCGTCATGGGGCGTGATCACCAAAGCCCCGGCCTCGCGACGCGCCAGGACCTCGGCCTCGCCCGCGAACAGGGTTAGGGCATCGGCATCGAGAACCACTGCCTTCCCCGCTCTCAACGCCGCTTCGGCGCAAGCTCTCGTTCGGGCTTCCAGACCATTACCCGGACCAACCAAAACGGCGTTTCGTCTGGGATCGGCGATCACGTTCTCGAAATGCTCGCGGGTATCGCAATCGTCGACCAGGAAACCAGACGACGCGGCGCGAAACAACGGGCCCGCCGACGCCGGCGGCGCAATCGTCAACAACCCCGCGCCAATCCGCCGAGCGGCCATCGCCGCCAGCCGGGCGGCGCCGGTCATTACCCCACCGGCCGCGATCACCGCGTGACCTCGTCGGTATTTATGGTCATCCATCCCAGGGCTCCCCAACCCGCGCGCCCAGGAGGCCGGCCCATTGCGCCCCTGATTTGGGGCAATCTCATCGAGGACAGAATCGGCGATACCGATATCGAGGACGCGCAAATCCCCAACCAGGGCGCGGCCCGGCAACAACAGATGACCAGGCTTCGCGCGGAAGAACGTCACCGTCATGTCCGCCGGCGCGGCATCGCCTCTGATTCGGCCGGTATCACCCTCGACGCCGCTTGGTACATCGATGGCGACGATTTTGAGACGGCCGCCCCCCGACCGCGCGCGCATCGCTTGGACCATCATCAACGCGTCACCGGACAAATCACGGTTCAGCCCCGCGCCGAACAGGGCGTCGACCACAACGGCCGCCCCGTCCAAAAGCCGATCTGAAATCGGCGCCACGGGGCCTGACCAAGCGGCCGAGGCGATGGCCGCGTCACCGGTGAGTTTATCGCGGCTTCCCAACAACCCGACCCGCACGGGCCATCCCGCCTCACGCAAAACTCGAGCGACAACGAAACCATCACCGCCATTCATTCCTGGACCACAAAGCACCGAGACGCCCCCCGGCGCATAGCGGCGCTGGATACAGCGCGCGGCCCCTCGCCCCGCCGCTTCCATGAGGTTGATGCCAGGAGTGCCGCCGGCGATGGTGAGCTGATCCGCCCGCGCCATTTCGTCGACGGTAAGAAGGGCATCCTTCGCGGGGATGGTCATCACTCTCTCCCAGGCTCGAGCCTTGCGTTTCGCCGACCGAGCAACGCTTTGCCTAAATTATCGTGAGCGATGGCCCGGGGCTAAAATCCAAGGGTTTAGTGCATCAGTTTAGCATTGATCTTGTCCGGTCGCACAGGCAGTTGGCACGGACGGACCGATCACGCGTTTTGGCCGCCGCGTCTCGGTCCTCGAAATCACGTGGGCCTGAGGGTAGACTGTTCCGACTGGGTTCGTGATCTCGGAAAATCCTGACAATTAACTTCAACTATATTATTTAAAATACTGAAAAAATGAAATATACTTGGTTCATCACCGGTGTTTTCGGCGCTTCGGCGATCGCCCTGGCGGCGATTGGCGCCCATGCTTATGACAGCCCCGAGGGATTTGATCGCGGGGCTTTCGAGATCGCCATTCGATACCACCTGACCCATCTGGTCGCGGCGGCGCTTGCCCTTATGCTCGCGCGAGGCGGCGATCGGATTGCCGTTGCTACGGCCTGGATCTTTCTGATCGCCATAGTGTTGTTTTCGGGATCGATCTATCTGAAGCAGTTGGCCGCCGCGCATATCCCGACCGCGCCGCTGGGCGGTGTGGGCTTCATGATCGGCTGGCTGTTGCTTGGGTTCTGTGGGTGGCGGTCGACGCGCTCCCGGAAAACCGACAAGTCGGACTAGCGAATGCCCTCTTGCGGCGGCTCCGGGTCCTGTCGCGCCCAGCCCATGATCCGCAACACCATAGGCAGCCAGGCAATGCCCGCGACGCAGTAGTAAATCGCCTCAAGCCAGAAAATATCCGGCAAAAAGTCCGCGAGAAGCGACGCAAGAGCCACATAGAGGGCAAGCAGCACGAGAATCGCGACGGCGGCGAGAGGCGTTCTCCATCTCATGAGAAAAACTCCGTCGGCCTTGGGTACAAAAAACCCGGGCCGCCTCTGGGCGTTCCGCTATATCGGGGGAAAGTGGGGCGAGTGAGGGGACTTGAACCCCCGACTTCCAGAATCACAATCTGGCGCTCTAACCACCTGAGCTACACCCGCCACCGAAGGCCGCATTAGGTACTTTACCGTTTCGACGTCGTCAACCGAAATGGGCGGCCAGCTTCGCCGCCGCCTCGTCCAGGATTTTGTCCTGCTTGGCGAAACAGAAGCGAATGAAGGTTTCGGGCCCGCCTTCCTGGTAGAACGCGCTGACGGGAACCGCCGTCACCCCGGCCTCTGTGGTGATATGCCGGCAGAAATCCACGTCCGAGCCGTCAAAACCGGTGCCGGCGATGTCCACGAACAGGAAATAGGTGCCCTGACACGGCGCCGGATTAAAGCCCGGGATCTTGTCCAGGGCCTCGCTCAACCGGTCACGCTTGGCGCGCATCGATTGGTTCAGGCCATTGAAATAGGCATCGTCCTGGCCGAGCCCGAAGGCCACGGCGCGCTGCAGATTCGGCGCGGTGGTAAAGACCAGGAACTGATGCGCCTTGGAGACCGCCCGCATCAGCGTTTCCGGCCCCGTGAGGTACCCGACCTTCCAGCCTGTAAGCGAGAAGGTCTTGCCGGCCGAGCCGATCCTGATCGTCCGCTCGCGCATACCCGGCAGGGTCATCAGCGGGATGTGATCGCGGCCATCGAAGGCCATGTGCTCGTACACCTCGTCACAGATCGCGATGGCGTCGAATTCCTTGACCAGCACCGCGATCGCCTCCAGTTCCGCCCTGGTATAGACCTTGGAGGCGGGGTTCTGCGGCGTGTTGATCAGCAGCAGCTTGGTCTTTTCGGAAAACGCCTCGCGCAAGGCGTTCAAATCCAGGGACCAATCCGGCGGGCGGATCGTCACCAATTTGGGAATACCGCCGGCGCGGCGAATGATCGGCAGATAGCAGTCGTAAAGCGGCTCGATCAGGATCACTTCGTCGCCGGGTTCGATCAGCCCGAAGAAACACGCCGCCAGCCCCTCGGTGGCGCCAGTCGAGACCATGGTCTCGGTCTGCCAGTCGACATCCAGATCGTAGAACCGCTTGCCATGGGCCGCGACGGCCTGGCGCAACTCCGGGACGCCCAACATCGGTGGGTACTGATTCGGCGGATCGTAAAGCGCGCTCGCCGCCTGCTCCAGCACTGGGTCC
>JADHLJ010000319.1 GCA_016780745.1 Alphaproteobacteria bacterium
TTCATAATCATACCCAAGACAATAATTTTCCAAGGGCGTTAATTCATTTTGATTCGTCAAGAAAATCAACCACGGAGTTTAAAATGTTCGAGGTGGGCAAACGGCGGGTGCCCGGATCGAGTGCCAAGCGTTCGCCAATACTCGTCTAAACCGGTTGAGCGTCAAAAGACTGTCTAGGCCGGTTGGTCGTCTCTAAGCCACTTTGCCATTTCCGGAAACAATGGCAGATCGTCGAACCCGTCGGGCGCGTTCGACGTTCGGGACATGTTCCAGTACTGGAGCAAAGGCACGCCCACCTCTCCGCCCATCGAAAACACTTCTCGTAACCAGGGCCCTCCGGCCTTGAACGCATCGTGAAATACCACGGCCAAGGGCAGGTCGAAGGTTACCGCGAACCCATAAGACCACGCGAGCGCGGCCATTTCCTGACCTGGGTTGCTGGGCAGTATGCCCACGACCCGCGCCCGCTCGCGCGGCGGCAACACCGCGATATGCCCGGCTTCGTGAACGACATCGCCCGGGTATAAAAGCCGGTGCTGGTCGACAAGTAGAGCCCCCCGCTCGATCCTGACGCCAGGCAGTTGGTCATCATCTCCCAGGGTAGCGGCACGCACGGGAATGCCAATCTCCCGTAGGTGTATGGCGATCCGATTGAGACCCGCCGATGAAAACTTGTCGTCGACCTGTTCCGTGGCCATCACCAATCCTTCGTTAGGCCTGAATTCAACACACAATGGAAAACCCTCCGGCACGACGAAACTCGTTCAAGGAACCAATCCGTTATTCGACACAAGGGAGGGCGTGTCTTGACTGGCCTACGCCCTCATTTCCCTTCGGAAGGTCGCTGGCGCCACGTTGAAATAGCGTTTAAACACCCGCCCGAACGCCGCCTCGGAGCCATAGCCCGATCGCTCGGCAATCTCGATAATCGATAGGGTCGTATCCGCGAGAAGGCGTCGGGCGATTTGCAGCCGCCACAGGGTCACATAGGCCATCGGCGACATGGTCAGGCTTTGCTGAAACCGGGCGGCAAGCGACGAGCGGGACAGCCGCGCGGTCTCGGCGAGGTTTTCCAGGGACCAGGGGTGGTCCGGCTTGGCGTGGATTGCCTCCAGGGCCCGGGTGATGCCGGGGTCCGAGAAGGCTTCCAGTACCGGTCGGGCGGCCTGGTCACTCCCGAGAAACGCTCTCAAGGCCTGGGCATAGATGATCTCCGAAAGCTTGGTGGCGATCAGATCACCGCCGAGATGCCCGCGCCCGGCCTCGGCGCCGATCACCGAAAGCGTGCTCTCCAACCAGGCGCCGGTGGTCTCTCCGTATTGCCGAATATGGATATGCGAGGGCAGGGCGTTCAGGACCGGGTGATCCACACTCTGATCGAAGGAAAGATGGCCGCAGACGAGCTGGGTTTCGTGATTGGTTCCGAACTCGCCATAGACCAGGGTGCCGTTGCCGTCATAGCCGGACCGCTGGATGACGTCATCCAGGGTCATCGCGAGGGTTTCCGTTTCCGGCGTGCAGTACAGCGTATGGGATGCGCCTCTTGGGATAATCACCAAGTCACCCTGCTCAAGCGGCACGGGGTCGGGGGCGCCTTCGACGCGCACGAGACAGCGGCCGCGATGGGCATAGTGGAAACGCGACACCGCCTCGAAGGCAGGCACCTTGATGCTCCAAGGCGTGGTGAAGGACGTCCGGAAATACAGGGTTCCGGTCAATTTCATCGTCGCCAATATATCACTCAAAAGATCCATGGCCGTCGGCTCCTTCCGCGCGAGAATACCAAAAAAACTACCGAAATGAATTA
Source organism: Alphaproteobacteria bacterium (assembly GCA_016780745.1). Classification (GTDB taxonomy): domain Bacteria; phylum Pseudomonadota; class Alphaproteobacteria; order Thalassobaculales; family Thalassobaculaceae; genus JADHLJ01. The sequence continues at coordinate 1,808 of JADHLJ010000319.1, forward strand.
CTTTGGACGAATGATCAAAAAATCTGGATTTCCCATCATTCAAAATCCAACCCACTCCTCGATATAACAATCGGGCCGCGGCGGGAAATCGTCGAGGCATCCGAAAATCCAAAAGATCGAGAGGAAAATCATGTCCCCCAGAAAAGCTCTGATCGCGATTGTCGCCGTGATGACGCTGTCAACAACCCAGATCCCCAGCCAGGCGGCGGCGGAATCTCCCGCCGAGTTGAATGACCTGCAAATTGCCCATGTCGCGTATACCGCCGATAACATCGATATCCGATATGCCCATCTGGCGCTGGCTATCTCCACCAATCCCAAGGTGCATGCCTTTGCCCGCACCATGATCCAAGACCATTCAGCGGTGAACGACCAGGCGCTGGCGCTTCTGGCGAAGCTAAAGGCGCAACCCCAGGACAATTTTCTCAGCAAGTCGCTGAACCAGGGCGCCGAGAAGTTGGTCGACGAGATGAGCCAGTTGCGTGGCGCCGCCTTTGACCGTCGCTACGCCGAGAACGAGCTTGGCTATCATCAAGCGGTTAATGACTTGGTCGAAAACAGCTTCATCCCGAATATTGAACATCCCGAGGTGAAGGCCCTGTTCGAGGCTGGCCTCAAGATCTTCAAGGTGCATGAGAAGCATGCCGAGATGATGGTCAAGAGTCTGAATTGAGGCCGATGATGAAACGCCGAGGGTTCCTTCGGGGCATCGGAGCGGGCATCGGGGCGACTGTTGCCTCGATGTTCGCCAAGGGTTGGACCGGGCGTGCTATCGCGCACGGCCCAACCCATCATCGGGTGGCGATCACGGATTTCGAGTTCGTGCCCTCGGTCCTCACCGTCCATCCCGGCCACCGGGTGACATGGGTCAATCTGGATATCGCGCCGCATACGGCGACCGCGCGGGACGGGAGTTGGGACACCAAGCGTCTGGACGGCAACCATGAGCATACGATCGAGGTGAAAGCGGGGATGGCGACGGACTATTACTGCGCTTTCCATCCCATGATGAAGGCCAAGTTGCGGATCGTCGAGGTATGACGCGTGCCGGTGTGGCGGCGGTTGATCGGAAGCCGCAATCGCTGCTTCACCTGGCCGATGTTTTCCGCTACAACGGCGGCGGTTCGCGGGCGTGGCGGAATTGGTAGACGCGCCAGACTCAAAAATGGGTCGCCGCCGGGGAAACCCGACGGTAGCAGGTGTCAAATTCGGGGAAGGCTGACGGGTTATGCCGTTGCTAATCCCGAGCCAAGCCTCGATGGTCCGGTGGGATCGGCGAGGAAGGTGTAGAGACTTGACGGCACCCACCTAAACCCCGGCGACGGGGCATGGTGATGAGAAAGTCCAGACCACGAACGCCTCCAGGTCCGGGGCGGCGGCGAAAGCCGTAGTTGGTACGCAAAATCTGGTTTCCTCTGGAAGTGGGAGTTCGAGTCTCCCCGCCCGCACCACCGCGCTTTCGCCAGAAGGCGCGAGTTCACGGGAGATGCCGGATGGCGACAGTGGATTGCACTGCAATCCGCGAAAGCCTCTGGGGTTCAAACTTTCACCCGTCAGGGGCACCACCGCTTTTTACCCCACACTGAAAGGCGCGGAACTCCTTCAGTTTCGGTTGTCCAGCGTCAGATTAGGTGGGACACGTAAGCTGACTCCGTAACAGAGGCTCTGGCTCTCGTTGTTTGATGTTTTGTCGCTTGGCGCAGGTACGCCAAGCGTCGTTTATTCATGGTGTCTTCCTTGATGCGTCTCCTTCTCTGGATGATGGCCTGATCTCGACCGAAGTAGACATCGGCCGGCGTGAGGTTGCCGAGGTTCTCGTGGTATCGATGGTGGTTGGGGGGCCCGTATGTGCGCTGACCCGCCCATGGCCCGATGCCCAGGAAGGTTGCTCAGCGTCGAAAATCCTGACCCGTTCGGAAACATCGGGCTCTCCGCTCAGAGAGCCCGCCGGAACGATCATTCTTGATCCGTCGCCGATGGACCAGGGAACGCCGGAGCCGCAGACCCGGCAGAATGATTTAGAAATGTCCCGCTCCGGCACCCGATAGGTGACGATACCGTCGGTGCCACCGACCCAGTCGAACCCATCCGCTCTCACAAACAGATTCGAGGCGAACGCGGAGCCGGTGATCTGCCTACACTGATCACAGCTACAGAAGAACATTTTGTCAAACGCCTTGTCGACCTCGTACGAAACCGCGCCGCACAAGCAGCCTCCTCTGAGTTTCCGCATCTCTTCAATCCTCTGTGATTGGTTCGACAAGTTGGCCGATGTGGTGCAAGCGATCCCTCAGCCTGCGAGATCATTCTGCGGAGCGTGGTTCCCGCCGGTTCCCGAAATCTAACGAGATCGGCTGCCTCGCCGACGATCACAGCGGCAATGTCTGTGTCGTCAGCTACCTGTGCGGTCTCGAAACGAGCTTGCTCCGCCGCGAGGTTTCTCGTGAGACCGTCGATGTCCGCGCTCCATTACCGAGTGAAGGCATTACGCATCGTGCGAAGGTTCCAACCGGACGGCCAATCGAGACCGCGCGCGACGTCGAACACGGAACTACGCTCGGTATTGCCACCGCTGCTGCTGACGGCGACTCGCTTGGCGTTATCGCTGGCGAGGGATTCGTCACTAGCAAAGAATGCGGTTCCGCACAGCACACCCGAAGCGCCGAGCGCCAGCGCCGCGGCTAAGCCACGTCCATCAGCGACTCCACCCGCGGCGATAACTGGAATGTTGTTCGCGACATCGACAACCGCCGGAACAACGGGCAGCGTCGAACGCGCACCACCGTGACCGCCCGCTTCGGTGCCCTGCGCCACGATGGCATCGACTCCGGCCTCCACGGCGTCGCGTGCCTGACCCAGTGTCTGCACCTGAACAATGAGCTTGGTTGATCTGGTCCGGATGCGGGGAAGGAAAGGGCGAAAATCTCCGAACGAGAGCATCACCGCGGCTGGGGCGCGATCGAGGGAGAGATTGAGCAGATTTGGTTGGCGGGCTAGGGACCAGGTGATGAAACCCACTCCGACTTGCGCGTCGCCGGCCGTGTGGAATTCGCGTTCCAACCAATCTGCGTCGCCATAGCCACCGCCGATCAAACCTAAACCCCCAGCCCTGCTCACTTCCGCCGCAAGCGCTCCGCCGCTGACCCCCGCCATTGGGGCCAGCAGAACGGGATGCTTGATGCCAAACAGATCGCAGAGAGGCGTGTGGATTGGCATTCCGGGTTAGCGCGCCGCTTCGCGCCGGTATTGTTCGACCGGCACACCGCCGATCCCCCAATCTTCCAGCGCAACTTCGTCGATCACGACGAAAGTCGTCGCCGGACTTTTGTTGAGAACCCGGACCAGCAAATCGGTGACGCCACCGATCAGCTCGGCCTTCTGTTTGGCGGTGACCCCTTCGCGTGTCACCTTAATATTCACGTAAGGCATGACTGCTCCTTTCAGGTCTTCCGCTCGCTGATCTGGAACACCTTGGCCATGATGCGCCACGTACCGTCGGTTCGCACTAGTGTCAGGAAATCGACGAAATCATTGGTGCCGATGGAACACCGTACGCGGGCAAAGGCGGTGTTCTCGCCCGCGAACTCAATCGCGTCGATCGAGTCGCGCCGGGGTTCATCGCGCGACGCGGGAGAAACGCGTTTCGCCACGACGGGGAAATACTCGTCCATTGTGCGATAGAGCAGCGGGGTCTCGTCCGCCGTTGCGTAGATCGCTTTCGGGTGAAACGTGATCCCCAGCATTTCAATATCGGCGTGGTAGAGGCCGTCGAAATAGGTCTCCAGCACGCCGGTTACCGCGGTAAAGTCGCTCATGCGACCCGCTCTTGCTTGATGAGTCCTTCGGTGGTCATCGCCTTGACGGCGGAAGGTCGCGCGGCAACGCGGGCCACGTAGGCCTGGGTTTTCGGCCATGCGTCGAGGCTCAGCCCGACGAAGCTTGCCCAGTTGAGCACCACGAACGCATAGGCATCCACAATCTTGAAACCGTTGCCGAGAAGATAGGTCCGACCATCGGCAAAGCGTCGCTCGATATGGGCGACGCGGCGTTCGACACCGCTCTCGGCCTGCCGCCTTGCTTTGCCATCGAGTTGAGTGCCCGAGAAAAACGGGCTGAAGGATATATGTAACTCCGACGACACGAAATTTAACGCTTCCTGAAGCCTCGTACGCTCCAGTGTACCGTATGGCGGCGCAAGCTTCGCATCGGGGACCTGGTCGGCCAGATACTGAAGAACCGCGGGGTTTTCCGTGATGATATCGCCGACATCGGTGATCAGCGCCGGGACGTAGCCGTTCGGGTTGATCTTGCGGAAATCCTCGCCGGATTCCG
>JADHLJ010000320.1 GCA_016780745.1 Alphaproteobacteria bacterium
GAGAACGCTGTGCAAAGCCTTCTCGAAGCCACGCAGCATCGGGTCGCGATGATCGCGCGGTTGGCCATGCGCGCCGGCCTGTCCGGTGGCGAACAGCATCAAGGTGTCGCTGGTCGAGGTATCGCCATCGACGGTGATGGAATTGAAGGTGGTATCGGCGTTGCGCTTCAACATCGGCTGGAGCACCGCCGCGTCGAGCTTGGCATCGGTGAAGACGAAGGCCAGCATCGTCGCCATGTCCGGCGCGATCATGCCGGAGCCCTTGGCGATGCCGACGATGTTCACCGGAACGCCATCGATCTCGACGGTGACATGAGCGCCTTTGGTGAAAGTGTCGGTGGTGCTGATCGCCTTGGCCGCTCGCTCCCAGTCATTGAGGCCGAAACGCGCGGGTAGCTTGGCAATTTCGGCGGTGATCGCCTCATGTTCCAAGGGCTCTCCAATGACCCCGGTCGAGGCGATCATGATCTCATGCGCCCCACAGCCGAGCGCCTTGGCCGAGGCCGAGGCCATGGCCTCGACGGCGACCCGTCCCTTGGCGCCGGTGAAGACATTCGCATTACCGGCATTGACCACCAGACCGCGCGCGGTACCGGAACCCAGATGCTCGCGGCACCATTGCACCGGCGCGCCGGGCGCCGTCGACTGGGTCAACACCCCGGCCACCGCCGTTCCCGGCGCGAACTCGGCCAGCAGAAGGTCGGGGCGACCCTGGTATTTCAGGCCGGATTCCGCGACCGCGACACGCACGCCGGCGACCGCCGGCATTTCCGGAAACCGCTCCGGCGCGAGAGGAGAGACTTCAAGATCCATTGCTCAGACCCTGCTTTTAAAACAAAAAGTTACGACTAGTTCTTCGGCGCCGGCGCCGCTTCCGGCATCGGACCACCATCGAAGTTGAAGCGCTCAACCTCGATCTTGCCGCGAAGACCCGTGAGGATCTCCTGGAGGACCTCGCCCGACATATCGGAGGAAAGCTGTTGGCGCGCCTGCTCAAACGGCGGGGCTTCGCCGGCCTTGCGGTCCTCAACCAGAATGACATGCCAGCCGAACTGGGTTTTCACCGGCTCCTTGGTGAAGGTGCCAGGATCAAGCGCGAAGGCCGCGTCGGAGAATTCCGGCACCATCTGGCCCTTGCCGAACCAGCCGAGATCGCCGCCCGAGGACGCCGAGGGGCCCGTCGACTTGTCGGAAGCCAGCTCGGCGAAATCACTACCCGAGTCGAGCTCGGCGATCACTTCCCGCGCGCCCTCCTCGGTCTCGAGAAGGATGTGGCGGGCCCGTACCTGCTCACCGCCGGCCATGGAATCCTTGCGCTTCTCGTATTCCGCGCGCAACGCATCCTCGGTGACCTTCTCGGCAACCGCGGTGGTAAGATAAATCTCTGAAATAATTTGGCTTTCAGCAGTGCTGACCCGCTTCTTGACCTCTTCATTATCGGCGAAACCCGCGGCCCGCCCGGCGGCGGCGACCAGCCGCGCATCGATCGAACGCTGCAGCAGCGAGGGATAAACCGCTGGAAGCGGAAGTTGCTTGTACTGATCCGGCAGGCGCTCGGCCATCCGCAGGATCTCGATCAGGAAGATCTCCTCGCCGGCGATCCTGGCGACCACGGTCGTGGCGGGATCGGGCAACTGGGCGGGATTCGCGCCGGGCTGGGTACCCGTCTGCGACAGGGAGGGGCTGGAAAACATCAAACCCGCGGCAACTGCCGCGATCGCGACACAAGCGCGCTTGGATCCACGGAGGTGCGAGAACATCGGGTCGTCCTTCCTAGGTTTGGCGCGCGGCGGCACCGTCAAACATCCCCGGCGAACCGGGAGAGGGAGCGGTATCAGAAGCCGGCGCGACCGACAAGCAATGTTCATATCGCGAAACGGGTAAGTCGGTCACCATCGCGCGAAGATGATCGCGCGCGTGCCCATCGATCCGCGCCTACCCGAGCCTTACCCGGGATTTTTCAAGAGCATGCGGCCCGCGACTACTTCGCCCCGGCGAAGGGAATTATCATGTCGAAGCCGAGGGTTTCCTCGGAACGTTTGCGGCCGGAATAGTCGGAACGGTCGGCACGGATCACGACAATAACGCCTTCGGGATTCACCCCGGCGTCGAAACTCGGAACGTCGCGACGAACCGTCTCGATCAGGGTATTCGCGATCCTCGCGCCATGTTCGCCGATATCGACGAAGACACCCGGCGCCGGCTTGTGCACCGCGCCCGATCCGCGAATGTCGAAGACCACGCCGGTGGCGTTGAGCTTGATTTCGTCGACGAATAGCGCGTCACCGAGATCGATCCGCGGCTGGCCGGAATTATGATCGACATGCAATTTCATGCGCGAGAAAACCAGTCCAGCCGGGACGCCGAGCTTGGTGCCGCGCTGGCGCACATAGAGCAGGATCGCCAGACGCACCTCGTCCAGGCAATCCTCGGCGAAGCCTCGCGCCATATCCAAGGCCGCGGGCTCGCTAACTTGAAACAACCGGATGGCGAGGAGCTGAAGGTTGATGCTGGCCCGGCGGATCAGCGCGCCGAGGTCATCGGCCAGGAGCATCGATGTTGACCGGTCGATCGACACGTCCGAGTCCTGATCGAGCGCGCTACCCCCCGGGGCATGCCGATAGCGACCGACAAGCACCGAGTCGTCTTGAGTCGTTTGGTCATAAGGCGGCTTCTTGCGCCGATCCCGCGCAATGTCTTCTTCCGGATTTCGGCGATCACGTTGGACCGAAACCGAACTCGGGTTACTGGGACGGACGCCTAAGACGCCGTTCAGCCCCGGTGTTGAAATTCTTTCAACCATCGCCCCCACCCATTCTGGGTTGGACTGTTTCACCGTCGCTAACGAAATCTTAACCACAATTTAGTTGGAATTCAACGATAACCGACTCCCGCCCCGCATTGACAGCGACCGGCGTTGATCCTATGTCTCACAACCGTTATTCGCCGGGCTTTCTCGCCTGATATAAAGTCGCGCGATAACCGTCCGCCACCCATGAGGAGCCCCCATGTTCGGCGCCATCGCCAAGGCATTGTTCGGGTCCGAGAACGATCGCGTTCTCAAGCAGATGCAAAAGCGCGTCGAGGCGATCAACGCCCTCGAACCACAGCTTGAAAACCTCAGCGACGAGGAATTGGCGGGCCGGACCCGCTGGTTCAAGGAACGGCTGGGCGGCGGCGAGGATCTAGACGCCTTGCTGGAGGAAGCCTTCGCCACCGTGCGCGAGGCCGCCAAGCGAACCCTCGGGCAACGCCATTTCGACGTGCAGCTGCTCGGCGGTATCGTTCTGCATGACGGCAAGATCGCGGAGATGAAAACCGGCGAGGGCAAGACCCTGGTCGCCACGCTGCCGGTGTACCTCAACGCCCTGCTGGGCCGCGGTGTTCACGTGGTCACGGTCAATGACTACCTGGCCCAGCGCGACGCCGCCTGGATGGGCTCAATCTACAACTTCCTCGGGCTGTCCGTCGGCGTGATCATTCACGGCCTGACCGACGAGGAACGCCAGACCGCCTATGCCGCGGACGTGACCTACGGCACGAATAACGAGTTCGGATTCGATTATCTCAGGGACAACATGAAGTTCCGGCTCGAGGATATGAGCCAACGAGAATTCGAATTCGCCATCGTTGATGAGGTCGACTCAATCCTGATCGATGAGGCCCGTACGCCGTTGATCATCTCAGGGCCGGCCGAGGACAGCTCGGAACTCTATCGACAGATCGATGTGTTGATTCCTCACCTCGTCGAGGAAGACTACGAAAAGGACGAGAAACAGCGGACCGTCACCCTGACCGAAGCGGGGACCGAGCATATTGAGAACCTGCTTCAGGAACACGGCGTGATCACCGATGGCGGGATGTACGATATCCAGAATATCTCCGCCGTTCATCACGTGAACCAGGCCCTGCGCGCCCATAAGCTGTTCTCACGCGATGTCGACTACATGGTGCGCGACGACCAGGTGATCATCATTGATGAGTTCACCGGCCGGGCGATGGAGGGCCGGCGCTATTCCGAGGGCCTGCACCAGGCCATGGAAGCGCGCGAGGGCGTGACCATCCAGAACGAGAACCAGACCCTGGCCTCGATCACCTTCCAGAACTATTTCCGTCTTTATCCCAAACTGGCGGGCATGACCGGCACCGCGATGACCGAGGCCTCGGAATTCGCCGAGATCTACAGTCTCGAGGTCGTCGAGATGCCCACCAACGTCACGGTCAACCGCGAGGATCACGACGACGAGGTCTATCGGACCGAGCGCGAGAAATGGGAAGCGATCATCGAGTTGATCGTCGATTGTCGCGAACGCGGCCAGCCCGCCTTGGTCGGCACCGTATCGATCGAGAAATCCGAGCATCTCTCGGAACTTCTGAAGAAACGGGATATTCCGCATAAGGTTCTGAACGCCCGGTTTCACGAGCAGGAAGCCCAGATCATCGCCCAGGCGGGCGAGCCTGGCGCGGTCACCATCGCCACCAATATGGCCGGTCGCGGCACCGACATACAACTCGGCGGTAATCTCGACATGCGCGTCGCTAATGATGGCGTCAGCGATGATCCGGCGAAAATCGCCAAGATTGCCGCCGATATCGAAGCCAAGCGCGCCGACGTTCTCACCGCCAGCGGGCTTTACGTTGTCGGCACCGAGCGGCACGAGAGCAGGCGCATCGACAACCAGCTGCGCGGTCGATCCGGCCGCCAGGGCGACCCCGGAACCTCGAAGTTCTTCCTGTCCTTGGAAGACGACCTGATGCGTATCTTCGGATCCGAGCGCATGGACGGCATGCTGCGCAAGCTCGGGCTGGAGGACGGCGAGGCGATCGTCCATCCCTGGATCAACAAAGCATTGGAAAAGGCCCAGGAAAAGGTCGAGGCCCGCAACTTCGAGATCCGCAAGCAATTGCTGAAATACGACGACGTGATGAACGACCAGCGCAAGGTCATCTACGACCAGCGCAAGGACATCATGCGGGCCGAGGAAGTCGGCGCGACCATCACCGATATGCGCCACCAGGTCATCGAAGACCTGATCGCGCGGACCATCCCCGCGGGCACCTACAAGGAACAGTGGGACCTGGATACCCTGAACCAGGAGACCCACAATATGCTCGGGCTAAGCGTTCCGATCGCCGAATGGGCCGCCGAGGAAGGCATCGCCGACCAGGAGATCCAGGAACGGCTGATCAAGGCCTCGAACCAGCGCATGGCCGAGAAAGTCGCCAATTACGGCCGCGAACTCATGCGGATGGCCGAGAAGAGCCTGCTGCTGCAGATCGTCGATCAGCATTGGAAGGAGCATCTTCTGGCGCTGGATCACCTGCGCCAGGGTATCAACCTGCGCGCCTATGCCCAGCGTGACCCGCTGAACGAGTATAAGCGCGAGGCCTTCAATCTGTTCGAGACCATGCTCGGAAACCTGCGCCAGACCGTGACAGGGGTGCTGGCCCACCTCGAGGTCCAGTCCCAGGCAACGCCGGAAGAGATGGAAGCCCGCATGGCCGCCGACCGCCTGAACCAGGAAATGCACGAGGGTCGGATCGATCCCTCCATGGCCCTGGGCGAGGATGGCGAGGCGGCATTCGCCGGCGGCGAGGACGAGGGCGGGTCCCGCCGCGCCCCGGTGGTCAACCGGGCCGCCGAGGTCATCGATCCCGAGGATCCGTCGACTTGGGGCAAGGTGGCGCGGAACTCCGTCTGCCCCTGCGGATCAGGCAAGAAGTTCAAGCATTGCCACGGGCGGATCAGCTAAAAAGTAAGACGAATAGCTCCTCGCACGCGGTGCCTTCCTTCAGGCAATCGTGATCGGGTTAGCGCGACGGGAAGCTCAGGATCTCGGCGGATATGTCCGGGACCGAGGGCACGATACCGGTCAAGAGGACGGAAACGGCGTTATCCGCTTCGACGAACGGCAGCGCAACCGCCGACCATCCCGGCCCCCGCGGCCATTCCGGACGCCGCGACGCCGCGACGACCTCGACAATGCGAGATAATTCGGCGAGCACTCGCTCCGGGTCATCCGCTCGTAGCACCTCGCCGGTCGGATCAAAGCCAAGAAGATCCTGCACATCCGCCCCGGCGAACTCGACGCGGAAAACGTCATCGTCGCGAAAACACAACAGCACATGGGGAAT
>JADHLJ010000321.1 GCA_016780745.1 Alphaproteobacteria bacterium
ATGCGCCGAGAAGATGTACTCGAACTGGCCGTGATCGAAGACCTCGCGGCAAGTCTCGTCGATAAAGGCGAGAGGGTCTTCCACCAGCCACCGCGAGACATCTTGATCCCCGTCGGTGTATTTCGCGTTGCGCCCGGTGAAACAGGCGAGCTGCAACAGCACGTCCGGCCAGATCTCCGGATGTCGTTCCGCCTGGACCCGCCCGGCATTGGCGAAGGTCAGGGCATGGGTGAAATCGAGCCAGTTGATATTGTCCGGCACCGGGCGGTGATCCTGAACCATAAAGCCCATGTCGAAATGGAGCATCTGCCAGGCGGCGGCGCAGACCAACGCGTCGAATAGGGCGGCGGGGTCGCCGGAGGCCGCCGAGGCGGTGGCCAGGGCTTGTTTCACGCCGAGATGGCGGAAGGTCTCGGCGTCCACGCTCTCGCCGCCCGTGCCGTCCCAGCCGGCTCGGGTCTCGCCATAGGCGCGGAACTCGGGGATCAGATCCTCCCGGCTGGCATAAACCAGGGAGCGCGTGAGGCAGAGATAGATCGCGGCGGCTGAGGCCTCGCCCAGGGCGTCGACAAGCCGGCGCGCCTTGTAGGTGTAGATCATCGCATGACCGAAATCCTGATAATGCGCCGCCGCCGCGCGGGTCATCGGCCCATCCAGCGCCGCGACGCCGGCCTTGGAGGCCAGCGCGCCGCGAACCAGGGCCATGGCTCCGGCCTCGTCCTCGGTTTCGATCGCTTGAACCAAGGCATCTGAATTGAAGTCCCGCGTGCCCTCGGGGAACGGAAAGCTCCGCCAGCGCAGGCTGTCCCAGCAGAGATGGCCGACGATCTCCACCAGAGGCGCGAGCGCCAAGGCCGGATCATCGCCGGCGAGACGCTCGCGCAATGCCAGCCAATCCGGGGCCGCCGCGAAGGCATGGGTGGTGCCATACTCGAACCGCTCGTGGGTCCAGTCGATGGCTTGGCGCACCGCGTCCAGCGGATCTCCGCCGGCCTTGACCAGACGCGCGATCTCGCGGGCCATCCGGTCATATTCGTGATCCTCGAAGCTGTCGTGGAGGTTCTCCAGAGCCGCCGCGATCCGCTGTTCCGCCGGCGGATCGGCGACATCAAGCCAGATCACGCCGTCGCGTATCTCAACCGGGTACCGCCGCAACCGATCGCCGCCGACCAGGGTCTCGCCGGAGACCAGGTCGAACTTCCAGTTATGCCAGTTGCAAGTGAGCACGCAGTCGCCTCCGCTGCTCGCGACCGAGCCCTCCATCAGCGGGTAGCCCTCATGCGGACAGCGGTTGTTGCAGGCATGCACGGCGTCTTCGGTCCGGACCAGCAGGATCTGTTTGCCGGCGGCGCGTAGGATGCGGCGCCCGCCAACCTGGATCTCGTCCAGCGCCATCGCCTCGATCCAGACCGGCGTCGCGTTGGCATTGTCATTCATGGATGGGGAAAGCATCTCGGCATGTGACACGGGGTCATCCTCCCACTGTTCTGAGAGGAGAGTGACAGGTTACATTATTAAATCAAGGAAAAACTTTATAAACTATTTCGCGAGCCCAGGCATCCGCCCGCCAGCACGGCGGCGGCGGCGTCCGAATAGCCTCCGTCATCGCGATGCAGCACGGTGCCGGCCTCCACCCGGGCCGGGGAGGAGACGCCCTTGCGCGCCCGAATGATCACCCGTTTGGCGGTCCGTCCCGGTTTCGGCCAAAGCGGGTGGAGGACGATTTCCCCAAAGTCCCGCCGTAGCGCCACGATGACATCGTCGATCCGATCGGCGCGATGGATCATGGCGAGGCCGCCCTTGGGCTTGAGTGCCCGTGCCGCCGCGTCGATCCAGGTTTGCAAATCCGCCTCGCCCTCGATATTCGCCATGCGCCGGCCTTGATCGGCGGAGGCGCTAGCGGTGCCGGCTTCCAGAAATGGCGGGTTGGTGACCACCAGATCGAACCCACTTTCCTTAATCTCGACGGGCGGCGCGGCGACATTTCCCTGATGAATCTCGAGGTGATCCGCGATCCCGTTCTCGACGACGTTGCGGCGGGCAAGCGCCACCAATTCGGGATTAAGCTCCAGGCCAAGGACCGACATGTCAGGGCACCGCGCCAGCAAACACAACGCGATGGCGCCGACCCCGCAGCCGAGATCCAGCACCCGAGCGCCGGCTTTCGGCTCAACCGACGCGGCAAGCAGCACCGGGTCGATCGCCGCGCGATAGCCTTGGGCCGGCTGCCAAAGCGTCACCTTGCCGGCGAGTAAAGCATCGCGGGTCGGCGCGGTATCAGCGGATGTCGAGCTGTTCACCGGAATCCTCGAGGACCTGCCGGGCCTCATCAAAATCGTCGACGCTGACGACGAGACGACGGGGAATGGCGTTGCCGCTGCCTTCCAGAATGCTCATGTGATTGTCCAGGACCACCGCCTCAATGCCGGCATCCTTGAGAAGCGCGGTCAGAAAAGACAGGTGAACAATATCGGTGGTGCGAAGCAATTCCTTCATGATCCCATCCGACAATTCGGCGTGATCCGCGTGCGGCGAGGGGTCGCGCGCGAAACGCCAGGGTTGACCGCCAGGGTTGACCGGTGGAAAACCAGTCCTATTCTGCCGTGCGGGGAATCGTCAAGGTGAACGGAGTAGGGTTTTGGCGGCGATAGTGGAATTCAAGAAAAACGATGCCGAACCGAAGGCGTCGTTGGAGCCGCTATTGCGGCTGGTTCGCGCCGACCTCGACAAGGTCAATGCGACGATCCTCAAGCATATGCAAAGCCCGGTTCATCTGATCCCGCAATTGGCCGGACACTTAATCGCGGCCGGCGGCAAGCGGCTGCGCCCGATGTTGACCCTCGGGTCGGCGGCGCTCTGCGGCTATGGCGGCGACCGGCATGTGCGTCTGGCGGCTTGTGTCGAGTTCATCCACACCGCGACCTTGCTGCATGATGATGTCGTGGATGAAAGCGATCTCAGACGCGGCCAGGAATCAGCGAACGCGGTCTGGGGCAACCAGGCCAGCGTGCTGGTGGGTGATTTCCTGTTCAGTCGCTCCTTCGAGCTTATGGTCGCCGACGGCTCGCTCCAGGTGCTGAAGATCCTGTCCAGCGCGTCGGCGGTGATCGCCGAGGGCGAGGTGCAGCAGCTCATCACCACCAATGACACCGCGACCGGCGAGACCGCCTATCTTGAGGTCATCCAGGCGAAGACCGCCGCGCTGTTCGCGGCCGCCGCGCGGATCGGCGCGGTTGTCGCCGGACGGCCCAAGGCCGAGGAGGATGCGCTGGAGGCTTATGGCACCAATCTGGGTGTCGCCTTCCAACTGATCGATGACGCGTTGGATTATTCCGCCAAGCAAGCCGAGCTCGGCAAGACCGTCGGCGATGATTTCCGCGAGGGTAAAATCACGCTTCCGGTAATCCTGGCGTTCCGCCGAGGTACCGAGGAAGAGCGCACCTTCTGGCGCCGTTGCCTTGAGGATCTGGATCAAAAAGCCGGTGATCTTGAGCGTGCTCAAGAATTGATCCAGCGTCACGGCGCGCTGGCCGACACGGTTGCCCGCGCCCGGCACTACGCGGCGATCGCCCGCGACGCGCTTGGTTTGTTCCCGGATGGAGAGCCCAAGCACGCGTTGACCGAGGTCGTCGATTTCTGCGTCGAGCGGGCGTACTAAGCCAACCGAATTTGTTGGCCGGCGACTATCGCTTCGCCGCCTCCGCCGCGCCGCCGATGCTGGCCGCCGTCTGATTGAACAGCAACGCGCGCTCTTCGTCGGTTGGCGGGGCCTGGCGGCGGAAATCCTTGCCGACATCGACGCCGCGTTGCACCGCCGGGCGATCCTTCACCGCCTTGCGCCAACGCGAGACGTTGGGGAACGCATCGAGCGAGGCCCCCAGCGGCTTGGCGATCAAGACCCAGGGCCAGCAGATCATGTCGGCGATCGAATACTCGGCGCCGAGGATATACTCCCGCCCCTCAAGCCGCCGCTCCAGCACTCCGACACAGCGGTCATATTCGTTGGCGTAACGGGTGTGGGAATAGGGGTGCTCGCCCGGCGCGTAATTCACGAAATGGCTGAGTTGGCCGGCCATCGGTCCTTGATTGCCGGTCTGCCAGAACAGCCATTCCAGCGCTTCCTTTCGGCCCCTCGCGTCGTTCGGGATGAAGCGCCCGGTCTTCTCGGCCAGATAGAACATGATGGCGCCGGATTCGAACACGGTGATCGGCTCGCCCTCGACATCATGGTCGACGATGGCGGGCATCCGGTTGTTCGGGCTGATCTCCAGAAACTCGGGCTTGAACTGGTCACCCTTGCCGATATTCACCGGATGGGTGGTGTAGGGGATGCCCAGTTCCTCGAGCAGGATTGAAACCTTCCAACCATTGGGGGTCGGCCAAAAATAGAAATCCAGCATCGCGATCACTCCGCCGCTTGTTTTTTGCCGCCGCCGCCGATCACGCCATCGGCGGCGAGCTTGGCGATGGTGTTCTCGTCATAGCCCAGCGCCCGCATGGCCTCCTCGGTAAACTCCCCGAGCCTCGGCGCCCCCCGGGTGATCTCGGGCGGTGTGCCGGAGAATTGCGCCGCCGGGCGGGCCTGACGCAGGAGGCCGGCATCCGGATGAGCGTATTCCTTGACCGTCTCGTTGGCCTGGATTTGCGGGTGATGCATCACGTCGCGGCGGCGCAGGATCGGGGCCGAGGGC
The DNA here is from genome assembly GCA_016780745.1 of Alphaproteobacteria bacterium. Classification (GTDB taxonomy): domain Bacteria; phylum Pseudomonadota; class Alphaproteobacteria; order Thalassobaculales; family Thalassobaculaceae; genus JADHLJ01. The sequence goes on from JADHLJ010000321.1 coordinate 4,692, forward strand.
ACATCGGCGGCCTCCAGGGCCTCCAGCCATTCCTCCGCCGTACGGGTCAGCAACACCTCTTGGGTGAGGGCGAGGCGGTCATTGATATTGGCGTGCCGCAGCGCCGGGGTCAGGAACCTCGGATCCTCCAGCCATTCCGGGTGGCCAAGCGCGTTGGCGAGGTTGGTCCATTGTTTGTCGGTATTGACCGCGACGCTGATATAGCCGGTCTTGGTCTCGTAGATCAGGTCGATGAAGCTTTGCGCCATCTCCTGGGGAAATTCGCCGCCGACAAAGGTCTGGCTGGCCATGTCGGAATGCCAGAGGAAATTCACCACGCTGTCGAGCATCGAGAGCCGGATATGCTGACCCTTGCCGGTACGTTCGCGCGAGAGCAGGGCGGCGGTGATCGCCTGGGCCGCCATCACCCCGGTCAGCTTGTCCGGCACGATGGTCCGCACCAGCCTGGGCCGCGCCTCGTCGGAGCCGCCCTGGATCGTGGTCAGCCCGGACAGCGCCTGGACCAGCGGGTCATAGACCGGACGCTGGGCAAACGGGCCGCGATCGCCGAAGCCGCTGATCGAGACATAGATGATCTCCGGCGCGATCTCGCGCACCACGTCCTCGCCAAGGCCAATCCGCTCGATCACGCCGGGGCGCATGTTCTGGATGAACACATCGGCGCCTTCGAGCAGTTTTTTGACCAGATCCATGCCGCGAGGGTCCTTGGTATTCACCGCGACCGACCGCTTGGAGCGATTATTGTTCAGGAACGAGGCGGAAAAGCCACCCTGGCGGTTCGACATGGCGCGGGTGAAGTCACCACCGCTCGGGTTCTCGACCTTGATCACTTCGGCGCCCTGATCGGCCAGCATCATCGTGGCGAGTGGCCCCGAGATCACGCTGGTCATGTCGATCACGCGAAAACCTTCGAGCGGTCCGGGCATCGGGAACTCCGTTTCTGGGACACCATCGCCGGCAAAGGTGAGCAATACCGGCCCCGGGCGCAACCCCCGCATCACGATGGCAGCCGTGCCGGGGCTTCACGAATGAGAGGGGGTTGGGATTGCCGTCGTTGTCACGACGCCCTTTCAACGTTGTCGCGGATTTGACGCGTGGTGACGAGGATAGGTCGTGCCAACCCACACATCCGTATCCCTGGCGAAGGCCAGGGCCCATGCCGTGATGGCGGAGTCTTGGGCGGATGGAGGATCGAGCGGGCCGTCCCTGTCTCGGGTGATCAACCACCGTCCCGCGGGAGGGCCGGCGGAAGCGGCCCTGGCCTTCGCCAGGGATACGCGCGGGGAGAGGGCCAGGGACACGCGGAGGTAGGGGTAGGGGTGTGATCGATGAGGTCGTGCCATCCCACACATCCGTATCCCTGGCGAAGGTGTTGTGTTCCGAGAGATTGTATGGAGTCCTTTAACGTTCGTTTAGGTATCCATTATCTATCGGT
>JADHLJ010000322.1 GCA_016780745.1 Alphaproteobacteria bacterium
AACCTGACGGTCGAGATCGGCAATACCTGGTTATCACCCGCCTACCAACGGACCCCGGTCAATACCGACACCAAGCTTCTCCTGCTGCGCCATGCCTTTGAGGTGCTGGGCTGCAACCGCGTTGAGTTCAAAACCGACGCGAACAACGCCCAAAGCCGGGCCGCCATCGCCAATCTCGGCGCGCTGGAGGAAGGCATCCGCCGCCAGCACATGGTGGTCCCCGGTGGACGAATAAGAGACTCCGCCGTTTTCAGCATCGTTCGCGGCGAATGGCCGGCGGTTAAGGAAAAACTGGAGGCGAAACTGGTGCGGCCCTGGAATCGAGGGTGACGCGGGATTGATACCGTTTAGGACAGCCCCGGTCCGCTGATCTCACGCAGCAGCTTACGTTTGAAGACCCGGCCGAAATCGGCGAAGCCACACGCGTCCATGACGAAAGCGCCCGGCCCGCCGATGACCCGCTCACGATAAAACCGTCGCGCCGGCAGGTTGTTCTCGACAATGACCAGCCCATTGATCGTGATGCCGCGAGCGACCGCCCGGTCCCGGGCCGGCGCGGTGTCCGGGCCGTCATTGGAAATACCGTCACCGGACACATCGATAACCCGCCGCGCGCCCTCGAACCCGTTGCCAGCGAAATGTCGGATCGAGAAATCAATCGCCGAACCGATCGCCGTATTGCCGCCATATTCCCTGGGCGCCGCGTCCACCGCGTTGGCGAAGGCATGGGCGTCATTGGCATCCAGGATATGCCCCCAGTCGACGGCGACGAACTGCCATTCAGAGCTTGACCAAAGCACCACCGAGACGGCAATCCCGCGCGGCGAGGCAACTTCGATCGCGCTTTGAATGCTGGGATCTCGAAACGCGTCGGCGATACCGCCCATTTGCAAGGCGTATTCCTCGCTATCGACGCTACCGGAGACGTCGACCGCCATGATCAATTCAAGATCGACATTGCGCTGAGCCGTCGCCGGTCCCGACACAATCAGGCCGACGATCAGCGCCAGAAGCGTGTACCCGATCCTAGGACCGGTCCGGGTCATGCGTCCGCGCGCACCGTATGCGCGTGATTGAGCGGCCCGTGGCCCCGACCCAGGCCGGGAGCGGTTACAATCGCGGCATGGACATAGTCGCGCGCCCGCTTGACCGCGGCGGACATATCCAGGCCCTGGGCAATACCGGCGGCGATCGCCGATGCCATGGTACAGCCGGTGCCGTGAGTGTGCGGGGTATCAAGGCGTGGTCCGCTGAAACTCTCGGCGCCCTCGGCGGTAACCAGCAGATCGGTCAGCACGTCGCCTTCCATATGCCCGCCCTTGAGCAACACCGCCCTCGGCCCAAGAGACAGCAGCTTCTCGGCGGCGCGGCGCATGTCGTCGAGCCCCTTGATCTCCACCCCGCTAAGCAACTCGGCTTCGGGGATATTTGGCGTCACCACCCGCGCCCGAGGCACCACCTCGTCGCGAAGCGCGCCCAGCGCGTCCGGATCAAGCAGCTTGTGGCCACCCTTGGCGACCATCACCGGGTCGACCACCAACGGGATTTCCGGACCGCTCGCGTCCAACGCCTTGATAACGGTTCGGATGACCCCTTCACTGTGCAACATCCCGGTCTTGATGCAATCGGCGCCGATATCGTCCAGAACCACGCGGATCTGCTGGTCGACGAAATCCAGCGGCACCTCGTGGATACCGTGCACACCCTCGGTATTCTGCGCCGTAAGCGCGGTCAGAGCCGTCGACGCGAAACCGCCGAGCGCCGTTACCGCCTTGATATCCGCCTGAATCCCGGCGCCACCGCCTGAATCCGAGCCCGCGCAAATCAGGACTCGCCCCCGCATCGGCGCTGGGTTGGAGAAATCGCCCATCGTCAGCCCGCCGCTCGCTCTATTTCACCGGCGATATCGTTCACCACCTCGGCTACCAGCGCCTCGTCCTCGCCCTCGGCCATGACGCGGATCAGCGGCTCGGTTCCCGACTTGCGGATCAGCAATCGCCCGCTCGCCGCGAGCCGGGTCTCACCGGCCTTGATCGCGTCTATGACAGAGCGCGCCTCAAGCGGCGGGGCTCCAGCGAAACGAACATTGCGCAGCAGTTGCGGCAACGGCTCGAAGATTCGCGACACCTCGCTCAGCGGGCGGCCCTCGCGCAGCAGCACGGCCAGCACCTGCAGCGCGGCGATGATGCCGTCGCCCGTGGTGGCGTGATCACTCATGATGATATGGCCGGATTGCTCACCACCGAGATTGTAGCCCTCCTCGCGCATCCGCTCGACCACATAGCGATCGCCGACCGAGGTTCGGACCAGAGCCAGGCCCAAGCCTTCCAGATAGCGCTGCAGTCCGAGATTGGACATCACCGTGCTGACGATACCGCCACCTCTCAGACGCCCCTCCTCGGCCCAGGAGGTCGCGATCAGGCCCATGATCCTATCGCCGTCGACGACGGTTCCGGTTTCGTCCACCATGATCAGCCGGTCCGCGTCGCCGTCCAGCGCAATGCCCACATTCGCGCCATGCACCACAACCGCCTGACGCATGGTTTCGGGCGCCGTCGCCCCGCAATCGCGGTTGATGTTAAAGCCATCCGGGTCCACGCCGATCGGGATGACCTCGGCGCCAAGCTCGTAGAAAACCTTCGGCGCGAGGTTATAGGCGGCGCCATTGGCGCAATCGACGACCAGCTTCAAACCCTCAAGGCGCAAACCCTTGGGAAAGGTCGATTTCGCGATTTCGATATAGCGTCCCCGCGCGTCGTCCAGCCGGCGGGCGCGACCGAGCTTGTCGGCGGCGGAGAGCGTGACCGCCTTCTCGCCGGCGACCAAGGTTTCGATCTCCATTTCGATCTGGTCCGAGAGCTTGTAGCCATCCGGGCCGAACAACTTAATACCGTTGTCCTGATAGGGATTATGCGAGGCGGATAACATGACCCCGAGATCGGCGCGCAACGAGCGGGTGAGCATGGCCACCGCCGGGGTTGGCATTGGGCCCACCTGCACGACATCCATGCCGATCGAGGTAAACCCGGCAACCATCGCAGGCTCCAGCATGTATCCCGACAGGCGCGTGTCCTTGCCGATGACCGCGAGAGCCCGGTGTGTCCCGGAAGTCGGCGCGAAATAGTGACCCGCGGCCATGGCGATTTTGAGGACCGTCTCGGCCGTCATCGGGCCAGCATTCGCCGTTCCACGCACGCCATCGGTACCGAATAGCTGTCTTTTCATCATGCTTCCGTAACGTGAGCGCTACACTGTCCTATACATGATTCGATCGTCCCGCGTCTCGCGCCCTTAGGCGGCGCTAAAGCGCGTCGAGCACGGCCTGCCGCAGAGTGAGGGCTTGCTTGGTCTCAGCGACGTCATGCACGCGCAGAAAACGGGCGCCCTGGTCCACCGCCGCCAAGCCCAGGGCCAGTGAACCGCCAAGCCGGTCGTTCGGCGCTTCATTGCGGCTCAGCCGGGCAATCATGGATTTACGGGAAACCCCGGCCATGATCGGCGCGCCCAATCCGTGCAACAGTCCGATCCGCGCCATGATCGCCGCGTTGTGGGTATCGTCCTTGCCGAAGCCGATCCCCGGATCGAATACTAGATTGGTTGAAGGAATTCCCACGCGCGCGCAGGCCGCCAGACGGTTCTCGAGATAGTCGAACACATCGAGCGGCGCGCAATCATATTCCGGCGCGTCCTGCATGGTACGCGGCGCGCCGCGCATGTGCATCAGGATGACTGGAACCTTGGCCCGGGAGGCGAAACCGAGACTTTCCGGATCACCGGTCAGGGCCGAGACGTCATTGATGATCGACGCGCCCGCGGCCAAGGCAGCCTCCATGACGGCGGCCTTGCTGGTATCGATACTGATCGGAATACCGAATCCCGCGCATTTCTCTATCACCGGCACCACGCGATCAATTTCCTCGGCGCGACTAATGCCCTTGGAACCGGGGCGTGTGGACTCGCCGCCGATATCGATAATGTCCGCCCCCGCCGCGATCAGCGAATGAGCATGCGACACCGCGATGGCGGGGTCCCGCCGGTCAAGGCCGTCGGAGAAACTGTCATCGGTCACGTTGACGATGCCCATGACGATCGGCGCCTCGCCGGCATTCGCGGTCAGTTGGCCGCGCCGGCGGGTTAGCTTGAACATCGCGGCATCGAATTCGTCCTGACAACCGGCGCCTAGAGCCCATTCTCGCAACGTGTCGACCAATCCGGAGAAGGCGACGATTCGTTTCGGGGACCGTAGGACAACCTCTACACGCTGAAACCGATCGGGCCCGCCGCCCAGCAGTCGATCGGACTCCCGATCGCCGCCGTCCGGCTCCGACTGACCATGCGCGAGGCCAACGGGTCTCAGATAGAGTTTGGACTGGTCGGGCGCGAAAAGGCCGCGCTCGGGCGCGGCCAGGTTTTCGATACGACGCATGTGGGGGCCCGGCTCCCGAACTCAGTCGCCGGGCTGTGGGTCGGGTTCCATGTCGCCCGACGGTTTTCCAGACGATCCGCCGGTCGGTACCGACGTGCGCCGGCCACCACCTTGCTTCGGCGTCTCGTCGCCACCACTGTCGCGAACCACGGTCTCGCCTGCCAACAGCGCCTTGATCTCATCGCCACTCAAGGTCTCGTATTCCAACAACCCCTTGGCCAGGGCCTCGAGCTGATCGAAATGCTCTTTCAGGATATTGGTGGCGTCGGTATAGGCGTCGTCGATGATCCGGCGGGTTTCCTCATCGATCGTCTTGGCGGTCGCGTCGGAAACATTCTTGGTCTGGGTCACCGAATGGCCGAGGAACACCTCTTGCTGATCGGCGCCATAGGCCAGGAAGCCGAGCTTATCGCTCATGCCCCACTCGGTGACCATGCGTCGTGACATGTCCGAGGCCATCTTGATGTCGGAGGAAGCCCCAGTGGTTATCCGGTCCGCGCCAAAGATCAACTCCTCGGCGATCCGGCCGCCGCAAGCAACCCTGAGATCCGCGAACAACTTAGCCCGGGACAGCGAGATGCGATCCCCCTCGGGCAGCCGCATGACCATGCCGAGCGCCCGACCACGCGGAATGATCGTGGCCTTGTGAATCGGGTCGGAATCCACACAGTGCAACGCGACCACCGCATGGCCCGCCTCATGATAGGCGGTGAGTTTCTTTTCCTCGTCGGTCATCACCATGGAGCGGCGTTCCGCGCCCATCATGACCTTGTCCTTGGCTTCCTCGAACTCGGACATGGCAACAACGCGCTTGCCCTTGCGCGCGGCCAGCAACGCCGCCTCGTTCACCAGGTTCGCGAGATCGGCGCCGGAAAATCCGGGCGTCCCGCGAGCGATCGTGCGCGGCTCCACGTCGGGGGCCAACGGCACCTTGCGCATATGCACCTTGAGGATCCGCTCGCGGCCCAGGATATCCGGGTTCGGCACCACGACCTGGCGGTCGAAGCGACCGGGCCGCAACAGCGCCGGATCCAGCACATCGGGACGGTTGGTGGCGGCGATCAGGATTACACCCTCATTCGCCTCGAAGCCGTCCATCTCGACCAGCAACTGGTTCAGGGTCTGCTCACGCTCGTCATTGCCGCCGCCTAGGCCGGCGCCGCGATGCCGACCGACCGCGTCGATCTCATCAATGAAGATGATGCAGGGTGCGTTTTTCTTGCCCTGTTCGAACATGTCGCGAACCCGGCTGGCGCCGACGCCGACGAACATCTCGACAAAATCCGAGCCGGAGATGGTGAAGAACGGCACATTCGCCTCGCCGGCGATGGCTCGGGCCAGCAGCGTCTTACCGGTACCCGGAGGGCCCACCAGCAGACAGCCCTTGGGGATCTTGCCGCCGAGGCGTTGAAATTTCTGTGGGTCCTTCAGGAATTCGACGATTTCCTCAAGCTCGGTCTTCGCCTCGTCGATGCCCGCGACATCGTCGAAGGTCACGCGTCCGACCTTCTCGGTCAACAGCCTGGCCTTGCTCTTGCCAAAGCCCATGGCCTTGCCGCCGCCGCCCTGCATCTGACGCATGAAGAAGATCCACACGCCGATGAACAACAGCATCGGGAACCAGGAAATCAGAATACCGAACAAGCCGGACATGCCCTCTTCCGGCGGAGCGGCGGAAATCCGCAC
>JADHLJ010000323.1 GCA_016780745.1 Alphaproteobacteria bacterium
CAAGTCCGAGGGTCAACTCGACGCCTGTCTAGAAGGCAACCCGACGCCTTGACGGAAATCACCAAAATTTTCCCGGACAGCAGTGCGCCTTCGCGAGGACGACGGGTATGGAGATTGGTTTCGCGATCAGCAATTTCAAGTCCGACATTCGCCTCGGCCCTCGTCTTGAAGGCGGCACAACCCCTAGCCTAAGTTCACCTAAATTTCCCCGGACAGCGCCGGGATGGCTGGAGACATGCCGGTTCGGCACGCGCTTGCTTTCAAGAACGTCGATCATGTCGGCGCACCAGAAGAATAATCGGAATAGAGACGAAACCGGTGATCGCCAAAAGATAGAACGCGTTTAGGTAGCCGATCATCGACGCTTGACGTTCGATCTCGCCGCTCAGGCGGGAAAGACCCTCGACGCTGCCGACATCCCATCGGCCCATCGTGTCTGGAAAGCTCAACAGCTCATTATACGGATTAATGGCTCGGCTCATGTCCATGTAGTTTGTCGTGGTTGATCGGATGATCACCGTGACGGTCAGGGAAATATAGATACTGCTGCCGATATTGCGCAGTAAGTGCAGCACCGAGGCGCCCTCGGGAAGGTCCTTTGAATCAATGCCCGAGAACATAATGATGGTCAGCGGGACCCAGGCGAGGCCGACGCCGAAACCCTGAATCGCGCTGGCCCAGGCAACGTCGGTGGTCGTCATGTTGATGTCGAACTGGGCCAGGAACAGACAAGATCCCGCCTGCGCCGCGAACCCAAGGGCGAGACCGATCCGGGGATCGATACGGTTGATCCAGACAACGACGATGTTGCCGAGCAGCGCGCCGATACCCCGGACCGCCAGGAGAATGCCGACAATCGAGTCCGGATAGCCCCGCAGGTTCTGCAGCATCGTCGGAAACAGCACCATCGGCGTGAAGTTCAGCATGCCATACAAAAACACGAGGATCACCCCGAGCGCGTAGTTCCGGTCCCTGAGCAACCAGGGATTCAGATAAGGCTTGGGCGCGGTCAGGATATGGGCGACGAAAATATGAAAGCAAATCAATGCCACCGCCGCTTCGATCATCACTTCGGTGGAATCGAACCAGTCCAACCGGTTGCCCCGGTCCAATAGGAGCTGAAGCGCCGCCAGCGCGATCGAAAGGCTGATAAAACCGGTCCAGTCGAGGCGGCTGTTCGGGTCGACCCGGTCGTCGCGGACATAGAGCCAAGAGCCCACAAACGCGAGAACGCTGAAAGGGCCGATGATGTAAAAGACCCAACGCCAGTCGTAAGCCTCGGAGATATAGCCGCCCACCGTGGGTCCGATCACCGGTCCGAACACCACGCCCATGCCCCAAACCGCGGTTGCGATACTATGTTGGCGGCGCGGAAACACTTCCAGAATGATCGCTTGCGACAACGGCACCAGCGGCGCGCCGAACGCGCCCTGGCAGATCCTATAGACCACCAATTCCGGCAGGCTGGTGGCGAGGCCGCATAGAATCGAGGAGATCGCGAACCCGGCGACCGCATACAGCATCAGACGTCGTCGTCCGAACCGCTGGGTCAACCATCCGGTCATCGGTGTGATCACGGCGGTGCCGACGATGTTGAAAGTCACCGTCCAGGCGATCTGATCCTGTGTCGCGCCCAAGGCACCCTGCAACTGCGGCAAGGCGATATTGGCGATGGTAATGCTCATCCCATAGAGCGTCGAGGACAGGGTCACCGTCGCCAGAATCAGCCAATGGCGAAGAGTGGCTCGATCCTCCGTGATGGAAGCCTGGACGGTCATGGGGCATTCGCTCGGACAGGGGCGCGGTGGCCTGGTTGGCGGCTACCACGTCGGCTTGGAACTTGGACGTCAAACAGCATGCCCGCGCGGCGGGGAGAAATCGAGGAAATAGCCAACGGACCCGTTTCCTTGGCCACCGGTACCGCGCGCGCGCTCAGCGCTTCGCGAGGACCAAGGCGAATAACAAATCGACGGTGGACCCATCACCGGCGAGTGGCAGTAGCAAGCGGCGGGTGGCGACTTTCTCGGGCGAGGCCAGGGTGATTGCTCTGAACGCGAAAACCGGACGGCGTTCCGTTACGCAGGTATCGAATCTCTTGCGCAACTCTTCGAAGGTGCCAGGGGCCGCGACTTCCTCGAGCCGTCGACCCGTGTGATCCCGTCCAAAAATCTCGGTGATTCTGGTGCCCCAAAGGCGGATGCGATAATCGATCTCCACGCCTGATTGATCGACATCTATAAGGGCGATGGAGCCCAATAGATTCGGGAAATCCAAGGGATCGACATCTCCCCGCCCGGGCAGGCGATCATTCCTCCGCTTCGATTGCCAATATTCAACGACCCAACGAAATCTCGGATCGGAAAAGTCGCTCGGGATGGTGATGGCTGGCGGATTCATGAAAGCATGAGTAATCCAGGACCGGGGCCCGATCCAGGTCAATCATGCCACTTTCTCTTGTGTTTCGATATTTGGTGCGCGGGGATTAAGCTCGGTATCATCTTCGTTGCCAGCGATGTCAAAGTGGGACCCCTGAATTTGCTCGGACGAGTAGGATACATCAACGTTGATACCAGGAAATTTACGCCATAACCTCGATTAGATCATTTAAAGCGACGAATGTCGGCGGAGGTTGACCATGCCCAAGCATACTCGACCAACGATCGTCCTGCTCACTTTGGCTTCTCTGGTGTTTATCGGCACAGCGGAGGCGACCTCAACCCTTGCCGCCGACGAAATCCCGCTTCTCGGTAAGGCCCAGCGCGACGGGCGGTGCGCGAACCGCGAGGCTTACAGCTTGGCGTTGCACGGTGGTACCGCGCGCTTCCCGAACACCTATGAAACCGGAGTCGCGTTTATCAAGAAACTCTTGGCGGAGGCTGGACCCGCGCTGAGAGAGGGTGCCACCAGTGTCGATATTGTGCACCGCGCTATTCGAGCCATGGAAGACTCTGGGGTTTTCAATGCGGGTAGAGGCGCCCGAGCAAACCAGGCCGGCGTCGTCGAGATGGATGCCTCGATCATGGATGGCCGGAGAATGAACGCTGGCGCTGTTGCGTCCGTTAAACGCGTAAAAAATCCAATATCAGGCGCGAAACTTGTCATGGAGCGTTCTCCCGAAGTATTGCGGGTCGGACCTGATGCCGAGGATTATGTTGGCTATCGCGGCGGGGCGATTGTCGATCCCAGCTACTTTCGGCTATCTGGGTTGACCTTCAACGATATCCCGTTGCCCAAAGACATTCTCATGGCGCCGCCCAACGCGGAGACCAGCCAAGCGGCGGCCACCTATTCGGGAATCTGGGGAGGAGTTTTGAATGGCGCGATCCCGATTTTGTTGATTGTCGAAACCGTTACCGACCAAGGAGCGCGCGTGGTGTTCGGCAATGGGTTCGATCCGGGCTCCAATATCTTGGAGGGCGCCGCGGGTCGATATGAGGCGCGGTTCGATCTTGGAGCCTTGGTTTTTGATGTCGATAACCCCGCCAAAGCCCAAATGCGTGCACGGCGCACCGAGGACGGCCTTGATGTAGTTTTCAACCTTGCAAATGGCTTTCGATTGACCACCACATTGCAAAAGTTCGAGGAACTCCCCAATGCCGATCGGCATGGAACCGTGGGAGCGGTCGCGCTCGATCGCTGTGGAAATCTCGCCGCCGGTACTTCCACTGGCGGTTTCGGTTCGAAAAAACCGGGTCGAGTTGGCGACTCGCCGATCATCGGGGCCGGAACCTATGCCGACAACGGGACGGCGGCGATTTCGTCCACCGGACATGGCGAGTATTTCATGATCCACGTGATCGTGCACGATATCTCCGCGCGTATGAAGTATGGCCAGCAATCCTTGAAGGACGCTGCTTATGACTCAATCCACCGGGGGCTCACCCGGGCTGGTGGACGCGGAGGCGTGATCGCGGTCGACAAAAACGGGACCGTCACTTTTGCGTTTAACACGCCCGGTATGGTGCGCGGCTTCGTAACGCATCAAGAAGCCCCGAGTGTTGGCGTTTACAAGATGCAGCCCCGTTGAAAAAGGACCTAAATCGCGCCTGAGCGCCGATCCCGGTTTCCGTGCTAAATGATGTTTCGTTCCGCCATCGCGTCCACATGCAACAGCACAACTTTCCGCCATTGCTGTTAAACCATGGTCAGGCATCCCACTTTGGCGACATTACTAATGCGTTTCGTGATTTTCGACTCTAGGGACCGAAGTGGAGCATGGAGCGTACTCCATGTCCCACGCATGTAGCGTTGAACAGATAGAAAGTTGCGGAAAATTATGTACCATTTGAAATCACTTGATGTTTCAAGGGTGCTGGAACGCGGGTTAGCGGATGAGATATCCACTAAAGAATTGATATTAAAAGAAATTCTGGCGACCCCGACAGGATTCGAACCTGTGACCTACAGATTAGGAATCTGTGGGAGTCGATTCCCTGAAATCACTGATATTCCGCCGGTTTGATATTTTTTAGAGATAAAACAACATCTTGTGGATTGCGCTTTGTTGCGGGCGATTGCGCGCGATATGGTATAGTGGGCTTCCAAGACGGACACCAAACGGACACGGGGGTATCATGTCCGCCAAATTGATATCTCTCGCGTCGGTAAAAGCACTCAAGGCACCGACGACAGGAAACCGAGTTACATGGGACGCGGGCAGGGGCAGCGTTACCGGATTCGGTGTCCGTATCACCGCAAAGGGGGCTGTCTCGTTTGTGCTTCGTTACGTGATCGACGGCAGGGAGCGCCGAGTAACGCTCGGGAAGTTCCCCGACCTTACCGTTGCCGTGGCGCGGGAGATGGCGGCGGAGGCGCGCGCCAACGTCGCGAAAGGGAACGACCCTTTGGATGCACGGAGGGCAGCGCGCCAGCGTCCAACGGTGGACATACTTGCCGACGAGTACCTGGAGCGGCACGGCCCCAACAAAGGCGCGAGAAGCGTCGAAGATGACCGAGCCATGTTGCGCGACCACGTACGGCCACGCCTCGGGAAAATTTTTGTCGACAGCCTCACAAGTCGGGATATCGAGATCCTGCACCGCGCCATGAAGGACACGCCGTACAGAGCCAACCGCGTACTAGCCTTAATTCGGGCCATGCTAAATCTTGCGAAGAAGTGGAAGTGGGATGCCGATCCGAGCGTTACCGGCACTGTCACCCCCTATCCGGAAGAGGCTCGGCAGTTTTGGTTGACGGCCTCGCAGCTAAGCCGCTTGGCGGAGGTTCTTGGCCAGCACAAGAGCCAACAATCCGCGAACATCATTCGCCTGCTCATTATGACAGGAGCGCGGCGGAGTGAAGTCATGCGGGCCGAGTGGAGCGAGTTTGATCTTGAGCGTGGGATTTGGACCAAGCCAAGCCATCACACCAAGCAAAAGAAAACCGAGAGAACGCCCTTGAGCGCTCCGGCCCGCCAACTCCTTTCAGCCATGAAGCGCGGTTCAAACTCGCAATGGCTTTTCCCGGGTCGGACAGGGAAGGGACCCCGCACTGAGATCAAAGGGTTTTGGGAATCGGTACGAAAAAGCGCCGACCTTGAAGGTGTACGCGTTCACGATCTCCGCCACACTTTCGCTTCTCATCTAGTCTCCAGTGGATACAGTCTAGAATTAATTGGCAGGCTGGTAGGGCACACCCAAGCGGCCACCACCCGACGCTACGCCCATGTTGCGGATGATCCGCTTCGACAGGCCGCCGAAGGCTTTGGCGAGATGTTTGTCGCCGCATCGCGCGGAGAGAGCGCCGAGGTAGTGCCCTTCAAGGGGGGGCGCAAGTGACGCTGGACCCGGACCAAAAAGACCAGATCGCGATGAAGCTTGATGATGAAGCAGGCGCGCTATGCCGAGCTTGGGACGATAAGGGGCGGTTGAGCCAGGCCTATAAAAAACCCGACATTGCCCTGCAGGCGCACAACGCGCTTGAGGAGTTGCATCATATAGGCCGAGCGCCTGGCCCCCAGTTGCTAGGTTATCGTCCTCGACCACGAGCGTTACCTTCAAACGATCGATCGCCGACTCCTTCGTCAAATTCCCAACGGCGATATCGGCGTCGTCTTCCGGGGTAAGGTTCACAAGTTGTGGCATGGGCAGATCGATCTGGCCGATC
>JADHLJ010000324.1 GCA_016780745.1 Alphaproteobacteria bacterium
CCTGGAGCTGCAAATGGTATGCCGAGCGGCATGTTGGACAGGTCGAGGAAACTGGCCTGCGCGCTCGAATTCGTGAACACGTGAGCAAACGGCTCGCCGCCTTCGTTGATCTGGAGACGGTTGCCCGGGTTCGCGAGGACTGGATTGGCGAGGCGCGGCTGAGACTGGAATAAGCCAGGCGGGGTGGTTAATCGGGAGGCTGTGATGGCCGGAAAAGTGATCAATCTACGTGGCGCGCGAAAACGCAAGGAGCGGGACTCGGCGGAGCGACGGGCGTCGGAGAATCGGGCCAAATTCGGACGATCGAAGAGCGAGAAGGAGCGAGATCGCAAAATCGAAGACAAGGTGACCCGCCATTTGGACGATCATCGCATCGAACGTCCTGACGACGACTAATGCGATCGGGACAAGTGTTTCATAATGTTCTTGATTCGTTCTATTTCGACGATACACTGGATTGATGAACTTCGATCTCGAACCCAGCGGCGACGCTCTGATCTCCAGCAAACCGGCTCCACGCAAGGGCAGGGGCGCTGTTTCCAGTGAAACAGGGCGTTTCGAGCGCGAGGTGCGGATCGCGGTCGATGATGACTGGCCGGGTGATCTTGAACCACCCGCGCCGCTGCGTACGACGATCGGCGAGGATACCAGCCGCACCGTCATAGCGCGCAACAACTCGCCGGATATTCCCTTCGACCGCTCGATCAATCCCTATCGGGGGTGCGAGCATGGCTGCATTTATTGTTTCGCGCGGCCGACCCATGCCTATCTCGGGCTGTCGCCGGGGCTGGATTTTGAAACCCGGCTCTTCGCGAAACCGGAAGCCCCGGCGCTATTGGAGAAGGAGCTTCGCAAGCCTGGCTACGATGTCGCGCCGATCGCGTTCGGGACCAATACCGATCCCTATCAGCCGATCGAGAAACAGCGACGGATCACCCGCGCGTTGCTGGAGGTGCTGGATCGGACCAATCATCCGCTGACGATTGTGACCAAATCCTCCCTGGTACTGCGGGACCTCGACATCCTGGCGTCGATGGCGCGTCGCAATCTGTGCTCGGTCGCGCTTAGTATCACGACCCTTGACCGTGAGCTCGCGAGGGTCATGGAGCCCCGCGCCACGACGCCGGCAAGGCGGTTGGAGGCCGTGCGTTTGCTGACGGCGGCCGGGGTGCCGGTTCAGGTTCTGGTCGCGCCGATCATCCCGGCGATCAACGACCACGAGATCGAGCCCATCCTGGAGGCCGCGGCGGAGGCGGGGGCGGTGGGAGCCGGTTACGTGCTTTTGCGTCTCCCGCATGAAATCAAAGGGCTGTTCGCCGAGTGGTTGGAAGAGCATTTCCCGGATCGCGCGCGTCGAGTCTTCTCACTGGTGCGTCAGACCAGGGGCGGCGCGCTGTATCGGGCGACATGGGGGGAAAGACAGCGAGGCACCGGGCCCTACGCGGACCTGATCGCTCAGCGAGTGAAGAAGACCAAGAGCCGTTTGGGGCTGGATCAAAAGGTTCGCGGCGACGGTTTGGATTGCGGCTCCTTCGTTCCGCCGACGGCGGCGGGGGACCAGCTTTCCTTGCTATGAGCTGGCAAGTCAGTTGAATACCAAGGCCAGCGACGCCACCAGCAGCGCGGCCATGGTGATATTGAAAAGCCGCATTGCCCGTGGGGTGGATAGCAGTTGTCCCACACCAGCCCCGATCAACGTCCAAACACCCACCGATGGCAAGCAGGCGAGGATGAAGATCAACCCCATGATCAGCAGGTTAGGCGTCAGTGGCTGCCCGCTCGGCGCATAGGTGCCAAGAGCGCCGACGGCGATAAGCCAAGCTTTCGGGTTGAGCCATTGAAAGGCCGCCGCCTCCAGGAATGTCAGGGGTCGTGGCTTCTTGGCACCGACCTCGAGATCCCCGGACCGTGCGATGCGCCAAGCCAGGTACAAGAGGTAGACTGATCCGATCACTCGCAAGACGGTCTGAATTTCCGGATGAGCGGTCAATAGCGCGCCGACTCCGATGCCGACACCAAGCAGCATGACCGGAAAACCAAAGGCCACGCCGAACATGTGCGGCAGGGTGCGGCGAAAGCCGAAATTCGCGCCCGAAGCCGTCACCATGACATTGTTCGGCCCCGGCGACGCGGACATCGAAAGCGCGAAAAACGCAAAGGCGATAATCCAGGAATCCATAAAAGCGCCGGGGTTGGGTGAGGTTTCTAGAAAGGTTGACGCATTGGCGCACACTGTCAATGTTAACAATGTCCTGGTGACATTTTCTCGACTAGAATCTGAGATAGAGCCAGTTGACCGCTAGGAATCAGCGATAAATTCGTCTGAATTTGATAAGAAACCTTCGTATTTTCAAGGACTACTCCAGCGACCCTATAGTTTGAACTCAGCAATACACGGACTGTCTGACAGCCTTATCACGACGCGTAAATCTCTGTTCTATAGCGCATATTGTTGGTATAGCCCTACCGACCTACTATATCTGGAATTGAAGTTTCATGCCCGATTTCAGCGTTGAAAACAGCCTTGGACTTCAAGAGAAGGCGGCGATCGCTGGCGTTGATGAAGTGGGCCGTGGCCCCCTTGCCGGACCAGTCACCGCCGCGGCGTTGGTCATCAATCGGACCCGATCCCTGGGCGCCTTGTCGGTGTTGATTGATGACTCCAAGCGCTTGTCGGCTTCGCGTCGCACGGCTCTGGCACCGGTGATCCAGACGATCGCGACGGTGGGACTTGGTTGGGCGAGCCGAGAAGAGATCGACCGTCTGAACATTCTCGGCGCAACCATGTTGGCGATGCGCCGGGCCGTGGAGCAGCTGACGATGCGACTGGAAGGTCCGGTCGATTTCGCGTTGATCGATGGTAATCGAGACCCAGGCCTCGCTTGTCCGTCGAGAACCGTGGTCAAGGGTGACGGGCTCTCGTTGTCGATCGCGGCGGCGTCGATTGTCGCCAAGGTCGCCCGCGACCGGGCGATGGCGGATCTGGCGGCCCGCCATCCCGGCTATGGTTGGGAGCGCAATGCCGGCTATGGCACGGCGGAGCACTTGGCCGCGCTGGATCGGCTAGGTCCGACCCCGGAACACCGTCGAAGTTTCGCGCCGGTATGGGCCGCGGCGAAAAAATTTGATGGCACCCTGTGACACAAGACCAGCAAGGTTTCGGATTCCATACCACTATATCTTGTGAATAATTTGGTATTTCGATCGATAAACCATTGAGTCCATTGAGTGAATCGCTCCAAGAACCTTGACCGCGACTCCCGGTTACGGGATGATCCGCGCCTGGATCCTGGCACGGACAAAAAAATGAACGTCGATGTATCGAACGCCGACAACAGAATTGTTGTCGGTGACTGCGCGAAGGTCATGGCTGAATTACCGGCGGAATCGGTGGATCTGATATTCGCCGACCCGCCCTATAACCTGCAGCTATCCGGTGAATTGTTGCGGCCCAACAACACCAAGGTTGATGGTGTTGATGACGAATGGGACCGTTTCTCCGATTTCGCCGCCTATGACGCCTTTACCCGAGATTGGCTGAAAGCCTGCAGGCGGGTACTTAAGCCCGACGGCTCGCTTTGGGTGATTGGCAGCTATCACAACATCTTTCGCGTGGGCACCGCGCTGCAGGATCTCGGGTTCTGGGTCCTGAACGATGTGATCTGGCGCAAGACCAATCCGATGCCGAATTTCCGCGGTCGGCGTTTCACCAACGCTCATGAAACCCTGATCTGGTGCTCGAAAAGCCAGGACGCGAAGCGTTACACCTTCAACTACGACGCCATGAAGTCGCTCAACGAAGGTCTGCAAATGCGCAGCGACTGGTTGCTGCCGCTGTGCACGGGTTCCGAGCGACTGAAGGTGGATGGTCATAAGGCGCACCCCACGCAGAAGCCCGAAAGTCTGATCTCGCGCGTCGTCCTGTCAACGTCGCGGCCCGGAGACCTGGTACTAGATCCGTTCCTCGGTTCCGGCACGACGGCGGCGGTGGCCAAACGGTTCGCCCGGCGCTTCATCGGGATTGAGCGCGAGGAAAGCTATGCCAATATCGCGCGCGCGCGTGTCGACGCGGTTGAACAACTCACGGACCCGGAAGTTCTGGAGATCGAAAGCCGCCGTACCGCGCCCCGGGTGCCGTTCGGCAGCCTGCTGGACCGAGGACTAGTGCGCCCCGGAGAGGTGATGTTCGATGCACGTCGCCGCTGGCACGCCAAGATCCGTGCCGATGGCACCGTGATCTCGGACAAGACCAAGGGCTCGATCCACTCGGTCGGCGCGGCGGTACAGGGCGCCCAAGCGTGCAATGGTTGGACCTTCTGGCATGTCGAGCGCAAGGGCGACACGGTTCCCATCGACGTCTTCCGTCAGCGGGTGCGCGCCGAAATGGCGAATTAGGGTCGTCAAAGGCGATCGCCGGCGGCGCCCGGACCGCACTAGTCCTGGTGTTTGACCCGCACAAGGGCCAGAAGTGCCATGCCGACAATCCAAAACGCCAGGATTGTCGCCATGCCCGCCCGTTGGCTCTCGAAATAGGCGGTTACCAGCCCAAATAGAAGCGGGCCCAGGAAGCTGGTGGCCTTGCCGGAGAGCGCATAGAGACCAAACATCTCGGCGCGGGAGTCCGGCGGGGCCATGCGGGCCATCAGGCCGCGGCTGGCGGATTGGACCGGCCCAATGAACAGACTGAGACTCAAGCCGAAAACCCAGAACCACTGGACCGAGGGCGCCATCAAGACCATGCTCCCAAAGCCGATCAATCCGGCCAGGGACAGCATGATCGTCGGTTTCGCGCCGGCCTTGTCCTCAAGCCAGGCGAAGGCGAAGGCGCCGATGCCGGCGGTTACGTTCATGGCGATGCCGAACTGGATGATCTCGGCGAAGTCCATTCCAAAGGTTCCGGCGGCGTAGAGTCCACCAAACTGGAAAAGCGTTGCCAATCCATCAACATACAACATGCGCGCGATCAAAAACGTGGCGACGTGTCGGTCCCGCTTGAGGCTTTTCAGCGTCTGCCACAATTTGGCGACACCCGCCCGCGCTGCTTGGAGCGGAGGGACCGAGACCGCGGGCCGATCCGGGACAAAGACAAGATAAGGCCAGCCAAACACCACCCACCAAACGGCGACGACAAGAACCGTCGCCCGGACGTGCTCGGCCTGTTCCGGGTCAAGACCGAAGGGTGGTGACGGATTCTGGATCAAGCCGAAAAGACAGAGAATCAGGCAGAAAATCGCGCCAATATAGCCCGCGCCCCAGCCCCATCCGCCGATGCGGCCAAGCCGGTCTGTCGGCGCGATCTCGGGAAGCGTGGCGTTGTAGAAAATCGTCACGACCTCGAAACACACGGTGGAGATCGCCACCGCGACCAGAACCAGCATGATAGACTCGCGCTCGGGCGTCGCGAACCAAAGCGCGGCGGTGGCCAGGACACAGACCAGGCTAAACCCGGCGATCCACGGCTTGCGCCGGCCAGTCTGATCGGCGATCGCGCCCAACAGAGGACCGGTGACCGCCACCACGAGACCGGCGATCGCGATGGTCTGGCTCCACAGAACCGTTCCCTCGATCTCGTTGCCGACGATGCCCTTGGCGAAATAGGCGGAGAACACGAAGGTGACGATAATCGTTGGATAGGGAGAATTGGCCCAATCGAACAGGCACCAGGAAAACACCGCGCGCCGGTTGGAAGTCATGGTGTTGGGCGTCCGGAGATCATGAACCGCCCCTTGCCCCGGAAATCGCGTCGCGGGACCAGCCATCAAGCACGCCTCGCACCGCCGTCACGAAGGCCATCGGCTGGTCCAGGGTAAGATGATGTTGGGCTTCGGGGATCGAGATCACGGGCGAATTGGGCGCCATGAGGGAGCGCATGTAGTCCGCGGTCTCGGGAGTCAGTAGCGCGCTTTTTTCGCCGTAGATCAACGCTGTACGACATTTCACCTGGGCAAGGTAGTCATGGTAGGGCTCCGTGAAGCGCCGATGATGCATGGCGTTGCCGTCGAACTTCCAGGTCCAGCCCTCGGCCTCTTGGGTCAGGGAGTGTCGACCGATATGCTCCACCAGAAATTCGTTCTCGCATTCCTGTTCCGGCATCAGC
>JADHLJ010000325.1 GCA_016780745.1 Alphaproteobacteria bacterium
TGAGAAAGCCGACGGCCTTGCGCCAGACCTTGCGCTCGATCGCGTGGATGCCGGCCAGCAGGAGCGTTTCCCTGTCGTCTGGAAAGAGCGTACTCATGCGATCGAGCAGTCGGTTGCGCTCGGGCTTGCGCTTGGCGGTGTCCAGGATTTGGCACAGCTCCAGATACGGTGCGACGCGATCCGGCGTGAGTTGAATTGCCTGTTCGAAATTGCTCACCGCCCCCGCGATATTTCGCGGCGGCGTTTCGTGCCAGCCCCATTGCGGTTCTGTCGCGGCGAAGATCTTTCCCAGCCAGACTCGAACCATCGACTCGAACCCGGGGTCAGCACCGCACCGCCTCCCCCGGGCAAGCAGGTAGGTGCTGACGTCCCGTTCCAACGGGGCATCGGGCGTGTTCGGACCGTCGTATTGAAAAAAGACCCGTAAGAACTGTTCGATCTCCAGGTCGCTCTGCCTGCACTTGTCCATCAGGCGGGTATCCAAGGCGTTCAGCCACGCGTCCCGGGCTTTCTCCGGCAGGCAGAACGCGGCGCTGAAAAACGCCTCGGTCAACTGTCCGCAAAGGGAGGAATCCAGTCGCGGAAAATCGCCCACCCGTTTCAAGGTGTCATACGCAGCGCTGATCTTGCCCGCCCGCCAGAGGCGATCCGCATCCTCAAGTGGTCTGGCAAGCGTGGGCATGCCCGCCATCCGGCACCAGACTTCAACCGGTTCGTCCATTCCCGAGCGTTGCCTTTCGTCGTCCGTCGCGAGCAGGCGTCGCCAAGCCTCGGCCGCGCGGTCCGGCACGCTCCCCATCGGCAGCGTGGCAAAGAGGTCCCGTGCCCGATTTGTGGCGCCGCAGTGGAACGCGATCAGCCCCTTCACATACACGACCCAATGCGCAAAGGGTGAACGCCGCGGTATTTCCCGCAAGGAAGCCCGGGCGTCGTCCCAGCGTGTGTCGCACACAGCCCTCAAGGCCGCCTGCACGGCCCGCGCCTGAACCGCCAACGGACCTTCGCCCAAGGGGCTGAATGAAGCCACCGCTTCATCCGCGCGGGTTTGCCGGTCGCGCTCGGAACCTTCCTCCTGTTCCAGCTCCGCAATCGCGTCTGCGGC
Organism: Alphaproteobacteria bacterium; assembly: GCA_016780745.1. Lineage (GTDB taxonomy): Bacteria > Pseudomonadota > Alphaproteobacteria > Thalassobaculales > Thalassobaculaceae > JADHLJ01. The sequence continues at coordinate 1,103 of JADHLJ010000325.1, forward strand.
GACTACGGCCCATTCACCGCCCGCGCGGGATTGTCGACGCTCCAAGCCGGTCAGCTCCGCTGGTGTCGCGATGGTGCGCAGATATTCGATGACCGTCCGGGCGTCGGCTGCCCGTCCGGCTGCCAGCATTTCCTCAGCCAGGAGGCGGTTGGCTTCCACCAGCAGAGGGCGGCCGGACTCGGCGTCGCGTTTGTAGAGGATTTTCGCCGCGTCCCGCGCCTTTCGGAACTTGCCCTCCGCCATGTGCGTCGAGATCTGTTTCCGAAGATCGGCATCATGAAGCGGCTCGTGACTTTGGCCCACTGACTTTTTTCGGCGCTTACCCATGCGTCTGAAATTGAAACGGACAGATGGCGTCCTATCAATCCGCAAGGCGAGGCAATACCGAAAATTTGTTCACCGGCGACCGGTACCGTTCTTTGATCAACATTGCATTCTGATGTGTCTGTCCTGCGAACAGGCTTGGCAGAACGGAGTGTCTGCATTGGGACATAGCTCCAGATACTTTTGGGAATCGATGCGCGGAGCTGAAGCAATTTTGGAGTTTGGTGGTTTTCCTGCTGATGGCGAAGCTCAACCGGTAGGGCGGCCAGTCCCTTGGCCGCCGTCCTCGCGATTCACACGCGCACCCGAAAGCGCCATTATGGGAAAGCGGTGATACCGGAAGGCCTGATGGATTCGAACGTGTCCCGGCCCCCATGCGATCGTGATTGGTTTGATACGGCTTCAAGGGCAGCGCTCAAGGGACTGAGCGCCCTACCTGACGGAGCGCCTTCCGTGGTTGATTCCAATTCCCGAAGGCGGCGCTCCGCCAGGTAGGGCGGCCAGTCCCTTGGCCGCCGTCCTCGCGATTCACACGCGCACCCGAAAGCGCCATTACGGGAAAGCGGTGATACGGGAACGTCTGATGGATTCAAACGTGTCCCGGCCCCATGCGATCGTGATTGGTTTGATACGGCTTCAAGGGCGGCGCTCAAGGGACTGAGCGCCCTACCTGACGGGCTATTTCGGAGGTGCCGGCGAAATGGGGAGGCGGGGGAAGCGGATGCGGCCGAGGGCTTGGGTGCGGATCTTGACGGGGCCGATCTCGGGCACGAGGATGTCCAGAAGGGCGAATCCGACGTCCCGCCGAAGCGCAACGCCACCCCGCAAGCCGTTCAGATGAAATGCCCACGCTTTAGATGCGCTTCCCAGCGAAACGGCTTGACAGTAAGGGTTGTCTTCATTGATCACTCGGTTCAAATTTTCTGGGGATTCAATGCACGGAGATAAAGCAATGCGGAGAGTAGCGCTTTTACTGCTGATGGCCTGTTTGCAAAAACATGGGGTATTGGCTGCAGACACACGGGGATTTTCTGTCAAGGCGAAGTTGCTTCCGCTGGAGGTTGAAGCTGCCGATGTTCCGACCTACCATGCGATCATCATTGGTATCAGTAAGTACAAGGAGTGGCCATCCCTTTTGCGGCCTACTCAGGACTGTCGTGAATTAGTGGATGTGTTGGTATCCGATTACGGATTTGAGGCCAGGCATGTAAGGGAACTTTATGATGAACAGGCGACGCGGCGAAATATTCTGACTGCATTGTATGCCGCTGGCGACATGATGACTTCGAACGACGCGCTTTTGATCTTTTATGCCGGACACGGGTACCTGGATGAAAAAAAGGGGAATGGCTTCTGGATTCCGCATGACGCACCAGCCCCGCGAGGGGGGATGCAACTGCTCGGTGTCTCCCTGAGCCGCACACAGCAGCATTCGTTTTCTGATTATATCACCAACGAGGACGTAATTAATCGAGTTCGAGATATCACAAAGGCTAGGGATGTCTTGATGATCAGTGACTCATGTTTTGGGGGTTCTTTGATGCAAAGTCGTGGTTTGCCGGGAAAAGGCGACGAACGGCTCCCGATGACCGCGATTGACAATTTGAGTAAGAAAATGCTGCAGCTTCCCAGCCGGACGGTAATGACAAGCGGGGCGTTGGAGACGGTTAAAGACGATAGCATTTTCGCTTCGAAGTTCCTTGGTGCTCTTCGCCATCCGGCTCGCGAGGTTATGTCCGCCTATGAGATCTTTAACAGGGCTTATAGCTCGATACGTGCGGTCGGCGAGACGTTGCCTCAATTTGGAACGGTTCCAGGTGATCGAAATCACGAGACCGGAGGCATAGGCGAGGAGGAACCGTTCCACACCAAGATGCGACCATTGAACCACGTGAACCAGTTCGTGGAAGTGCAGGGATTCGTCGCGGAACGCCGGCTGCTTGACGAAGTAGGTGTCTTTGAAAGTGATTCCCGCGTAGTTGCCATGTTCGAACTCGGTGAATTCCGGCAGGCCAATGGAGGACAGCGGCGGAACGGGCACGCGATCGACCGGAACAACATTGGCGATGGCGAGAAGACCGTTGGAATAGAAGGCGGGAAGTCGGGCGAATCCCAGACTGGCGACCGATTGCGCGGCGTTCTTGTGGGAGGTCAACGTGTCGTCGATCCAGCTCGCGATCAGCGGCACCTTCGGCAGCAGGGAATCCAGATTCATGACGTCCGCTTCACGTGTGTTTGATTGGCATGGCGTTCAGATTCGATTCGCCTTCTCCAGCAGTGTGAACAATTCATCCACCATGGCGGTGACGCGGTCCAGGTCGTCCGTCTCGGCGTAGATGGCGAAGGTGACCTTCTTGCGGAGCTCGCGGAGGGCGTTCTCGCTCTTGTTCCAGTTGGGGTGATCGGCGAAGGCTTGGCGGATCTGGCGGCTGACCGCTTCGGCTGCGGCGACCTTGGCGTCAAGAAGGGTGCGATAGACGAACCAGGTGAGACCGTCGAAGCTTCTCTCGGCCTGCTACTTCTGTCGGGGCCGGAACAAAAGTGAACACCGTCGGTTCAAAAGTGGATTCGCACTTCGACGGCTTGCCCGTCCCCCACCGCCCCCAGCCTTGGAGGCAGCCGCAGCGGAGCGGAGGCTGACGGAAAGGCTGGGGGCGGTGGGCGCGCGCCGACTCTTGTCCCGCATGTAGTTCCCTTGAGAGCGCTGGCGGTGCATCTTCAGTGCTTGAAAAGAAACAGCTTGGCCATCGCCTCCCACCCCAGTTTGTCCGCCGGACCCTCGAAGATTTCAACGCGGGTTTGTTGAACGCCGATACTGCCTGTTCTCAGCTTCGGGTGGGGCGAACCCGTCTCTATCAGCTCCGCGCCGCTTGGTTGAAGGAGCCCGATGCCTATGCCACCGGAACCAGCGGTGGTGACCATCGCGGCCGCTGGCCCGCGCACGTCCATGCCTTTCTCGAAGACTTCCTGCCGCTGCTCGATCCGCCCAACTTCCAACTCGTCTGCGATGAACTCCAGCGCCTCCACTCCTTCCAACGCGCCCGGTCCACGGTGGCGGCCTACTGCCAGGCTCACTTGCCCCATCTGGTGGCAAAGCCGCCCCGCAAGCCGCGAAGTTATCGACGGTTTCGCCGCGCCCGAATCGGGGAACTCTGGCAGCACGACAGTTCCATCCATCAGTGGTGGCCGGCGGCTTCCAAACAGGTCCTGCTGCTCACCGTCGACGATCATTCCGGGCTCAATGTCGCCGGTCGTTTCGTTGACGCCGACACGACTTGGAACCACTTCTGCCACTTCCGCACGGCTTTCGAGGCCCACGGACTGCCCGAAGCCATCTATACCGATGCGCTGAGCCTCTTTGGTCCCTGTTCCAGCAGCGACCATCGGGATCCCAAGAGTGAGTTCCAACGCGCGCTCAAGGCCCTTGGAGTGGCCCATCTCGTGGCTCCCTCTCCTCAGGCCAAAGGCAAGATCGAGCGGCGCTTCGGCACTTTTCAGAAGCGCCTGGTCACCCTCCTGGCCCACGCGCAAGTCCGCACTTGGGAGGCGGCCGAGGCGATTCTTCAAATGGAGATCCTCCGCCAGAACGCCAAGACCAACCGCTCCACCGGCCAGGTTCCCGATCAGGTATGGGCGGCCGCGCTCCAAGCCAGCCAAGGTTCCATCGCTCCCTGTCCGCCTGCGGCGCTGCTGGATCTGCACCTTTCCCTGCGCACTTCCCGGCGCGTCAACCATGACCAAACCATCGACTTCGAGGGCCTTGCCTACGAGATCGCGCCCACCCAACGCAAGACCGTCACCATCGTGCAACATCCCAAGCGCAAATTCTGGGTGCTCGAACATCCTCCAACCGACGTTTGGCCCCCTATTCTCGGGACTTTCACCCTCTAACCAGTTGTTCACTTTTGTACCGGCGAGAAATCCACTTTTGAACCGTCGCCGACAAGCAAGGCCGAAATCCTTGCCGGACTGTCCAAGCTTTCGAAAGACGAGCGGTATGAGATTCGCGTGAAGCTGGCGGAGATGGACAACGGCGGCTGGCTCGACGACGACGACCCCTTGACCGACGAGGAAAAGGCGTTTCTGGACGCGCGTCTGGAAGACATCGAGAAACACCCCGAGAAATGCCTTCCGTGGAGCGGGGCTGAAGCCCGTCTCGAAGCCCGCTTCGGCGAGTGAATTGGAGCGCTTACATCGCCCCGGCCGCGCTGGTCGACATAGAAGCCGCCGCCGAATGGTATGAGGAGCGGGAGCCGGGCCTCGGAGCGGACTTTGTCCGCACAGTTCGCCACGCCATCATCGGTTTGGCCACCAACCCTCTTATCCACCGACTCCGCGACCGGCGACGGAACGTCCGCTGGTTTCTGCTCCCACGCTTTCCCTGCCGGATCTGTTACCGCGTGGACCAGAAACGCACCGGCGCTTTCGGCAAAGGCGTTGTCGTAGCAGTAGCCTTTGGCACTCATACTTTGTCGCAGGTCAAAGTGCTGCAGCAGTTGGCGGGTCGCGGCGGCCGAGTATTGGCATCCGCGATCGGAGTGAAAGATGGCACCGGGCAGGATCCAGCCGGAGGCCATGGCTTGGGTAATGGCGGCCAGAACCATGTCGGTGTGCAGGGAGGCGGCGGTTTTCCAGCCGAGAATGGCGCGG
>JADHLJ010000326.1 GCA_016780745.1 Alphaproteobacteria bacterium
GGCCAATGGATACGTATCCCTGGACTTGATCCAGGGCCGCTTCCGCTTTCGTTCGTCGCGGTGTCAGCGGAGACAAGGCGATAACCGCATCCGCCTCACCCCTCGCCAAATCCCCCACCGCCACCGCTCGCTATCAACAACGTATCCCCCGGCCGTAGCGCCTGGTGATCGGCGCTATCCACCGTCTCGCCGTTGACTTGCAGGAGCGCCAGCGCCCCCGCCTGGCCGCCGTTGAGGCCGGGGGCCTGACTGCGGGTGCGGTTCATGATGACCGACGCGGTGGCCGGTGCCTCGCCCCGGAGTTTCATCTCAAACGCGATGCCGTCGCCGCCGCGCCGGGCGCCCGCGCCGCCGGAGCCGCGGCGGATTTCGCGGTTGGTGACCTGGAAGGGCGAGAGCGACTCGATCGCCTCGATGGGGGAGTTGGAGAGATTGCTCGGGAAACTGATTGCCGAGGTGCCGTCGGCGGCTTGGCTGGCGCCCTGACCGGCGCCGACAAAGCCGATCAGCACCCAGGGATCGCTTGCGCCCGCGTTGGAGATCTGGAACGAGTTCGACGGCGAGCCCGGTGCCGCTTGCACCTTGTCGGGGATCACCTGGGCCAAAGCGCCGAAGATCGCCGGCGGCAGGAGGTGACCCATCATCCCGCGCGCGCCGGTACTGGCCGGGTGGCGCGGATTGAGGATCGAGCCTTCCGGCGCGGTAATGGTGATCGGCATGAAACTCCCCTCGGCATTGGGGATCCACGGCGCGAAGATCGACTTCAACGCATAGGCCGAATAGGCGAAGGTGTAGTTCATCACCGTGTTGATCGACAGCGCCACCTGATCCGAGGAGCCGGCATAGTCGACGGTGATCTCGTCGCCCGCCACCGTCACCGCGCAGGCAATGCGGATGGTGCCACCGGGCATCTCCTTCGGGCCGTCGTTTTCCATCACATAGCGATAGGTGCCGTCGGGCACCTCGGCGATGGCGGCGCGCATGGCGGCCTCGGTGCGGTCGACCACCTCGTCTGCGAAGATGTCGAAATCCACACCGGTTTCCTCAAGCAGGTCGACCAGCCGCTCTCCCAAATGCCGACAACAGGAGACCTGGGCCCAGAGATCGCCCATGGTCTGGTCCGGGACCCGCACATTGCGCCGGATCATGGTCACCAGGGTCTTGTCCTCCGCGCCGGCCTCGAGGAACCGGATCGGCGGGATCTGCAGGCCTTCCTCGTAGATGTTCTTATTGCCCGGAGAGCGCAGCCGACCGCCGATATCCGGCAGATGGCTGACCACTCCGGCAAACCCGATCAGCGCGCCATTGCGGAACAAGGGCATCGCCATGCTGGCGTCGTTCAGATGTCCGGTGCCGAGCCAGGGGTCGTTGGTGAGGAACGCATCGCCCTCGACCATGGTCTCGGCACCGAACTCCTCCAGGTAATGCCGCGTGGTGACCGGCATGGTGCAGATGAAGGAAGGGATGGATTGGCTCGACTGGGCGATGTTGCGCCCGGTCTTGTCCATCAGCACGACCGCGTAGTCATTGGCCTCGCGCACCAGGGTCGAGAACGAGGTGCGCACGAAGGTCGCGGCGGCTTCGTCAACCAGACTGGTCAGCCGTGTCCACAGGATCTCCAGGGTGATCGGGTCGATGGTATCGCGGGTCGGGTTGCTCATGACTTGTCCTCCAGCGCGACATGCACGGTTCCCGATGCCAGGATCGAAACATCCGAGGGATAGGCGACGATCAGGGTCGATTCAGGCTCTGTCAGGACCAGCGGGCCAGCCAGCTTGGTGCCCGGCGCGATGCGGGCGCGCTCATAGACCGGGACCGTCTCGTAGGCTTTCGAAGCGGGCAGGTACAGCCGTCGCTCGCCGGCCGGGTCGCCGGACTGTTCCTTGGTATAAGTCTCGGCCAAGGAATATTGGCGGATGGTGTTCGCGGACTCGCCCGAGAGCCGCCAGGTGACGGCCTCGGCGATGCCGCCGGGGACGGTGCGGCCATAGAGCCGCTGATACTCCGCCTCGAAGGCCTGAGCCGCGCCGGTGGGATCGATCGCGGCGAGGCTGGGCTCGGCCAGCACCACCTCGACCCGGTCGCCCTGGCCGTGATAGCGGACCTCGGCGGCAAGCCGCCAGCGGATCGCCTCGGCGCCGACGCCGGTCGCCGCCAGTTCCTCGGTGATCCCCTCGGCCGCGGCATCGATACGGGCGTTGAGATCGCCGGTATCCATCTCCGCCAGTCGCTCGACCCGGCTCCAGGACCGGTCGGCCCGCGCCGGGGCGGCGAGAAAGCCGAGGCAGGATCCGACACCAGAAGCGATCGGGCTCATAATCTCGGTGATGCGCAGCCGCCGCGCCACGTCGACGCCGTGCACGGGCCCGGCCCCGCCGGTGGCGACCATGGTGAAGCGGCGCGCATCCAGCCCGCGCTCGGCGATATGAGTGCGCGCGGCGCCGGCCATGTTCTCGTTGACGATGTCGTGGATACCCCAGGCGGTTTCCTCGACACCAAGGCCCAGGCGCTCTCCCATGCGCCCAAGCGCCGCCCGCGCGGCCTCGACATCCAAAGTCATGGTGCCGCCGAGAAAGTTGTCGGCATCGAGATAGCCTAGCACCAGGTCGGCGTCGGTCACCGTTGCGTCGGTGCCGCCGAGGCCGTAACAGGCGGGACCCGGCTCCGCCCCGGCGCTTTGCGGGCCGACCTGCATCAGTCCAAGCTGGTTCAGCCGGGCGAGCGAGCCACCGCCGGCGCCGATCTCGATCAGGTCGATACTGGGCGCGACGGCGGGAAGGCCACTGCCGCGCTTGAAGCGCTGCACCCGGCCAAATTCAAAGACATGAGTGACATTGGGCTTGCCGTCGATGGCGATGCCGGCCTTGGCGGTGGTCCCGCCCATATCGAAGGCCAGGACATGATTGACGTCCTCCACCAGCCCGCAATTGACGCCCGAGAGCACCCCGCCCGCGGGCCCGGACTCAAGAATCCGGATCGGCGCCTTGGCCGCGACCTCGGCCTTGGTGAAGGCACCGTTGGAGAGCATGATATCGATGGTGCCCGCGACGCCGAGCGCCTTAAGACGGTCCCGCAGGGTCGCCAGATAAGTCTCGACCAGCGGCTGGACATAGGCATTGGCCGCCACCGTCGACATCCGCTCATACTCGCCGATCTCCGGCGCGATCTCACTGGAGAGCGAGACCGGGAGGTCTGGCGTTGCCTTGGCGAGCGCGGCGCCGACGGCTTGCTCGTGCCGCCCATCGACCGCGGCGTGCAGTAGACAGACCGCGACCGAGCCGTAACCACCGGCGGCGATCGCCTCGGCGGCGGCGGCGATGTCGTCGCTGGCGAGCGCCGACCATTCCTCGCCCCTAGGGCCGAGCCGTCCGCGCACGACAAACCGCGCTTCAAGTGGAACCAGGGGCTCGGGATAGTCGATGTTCAGATCATAGATGTCGTAACGCAGCTCGCGCCGGATATCGAGCGCGTCCAAGGTCCCCTCGCTGACGACCAGGGCGGTGGGCACGCCGCGCCGCTCCAGCAGCGTGTTGGTGACCAGCGTGGTGCCATGCACGACCCGTCCGACCGCGCCGTCGAAACCACTATCGGGGGCCTTGGCTTGGCTTACAAGGGATTCGGCCACCGCCGCGATGCCGTCGCCGGGGTCGTTCGGCGTGGTCAGCGCCTTGGCGACGAGGATGCGGTTGGTGTCCGTGTCCAGAAGGATGCCATCGGTGAACGTGCCTCCGACATCAAGGGCGATCTGGTAACTCATGCACGGGGCTCCGATGCGGCGCGAAGTATCGCGGAGGTGAAATTCGGCCTCATGGCGAGACGGGCGGGGATAGTGGCGGTTAGAATGCGGTCTCTAGGTCGAATTGAAAACCCCGGAGCGATGCATGGCCGATGAAGTGAACCCCTACGGCTTTAGCGATGATGAACTCGCCGCTCAGCCGACCGTCTATCGCGATGATCTGTTCAAGGGACAGGTGGCGCTGGTCTCCGGCGGTGGTACGGGGCTCGGCCTCGCGGTGGCGGGATTGTTCGCGCGGCTCGGCGGCAAGCTGGTGATCTGTGGACGCAGTCAGGAAAAGCTCGACGCGGCGCTGCCGTTCTTTGAGCGCTACGGGACCGAGGTCATGACCCACGCGATGACCATCCGCGAGCCCGAGGCGGTGGAAGAGCTGTTCGACGCGGTCTACGGGCGTTTCGGAAAGCTCGACGTGCTGGTGAACAACGCTGGCGGCCAGTTTCCCCAGGCGGCGATCGATTTCTCGCCCAAGGGCTGGCGCGCGGTGATCGACACCAACCTCAACGGGTCCTGGTACATGATGCAGAGCGCGGCCAAGCGCTGGCGCGATACAGGGACCGAGGGCAATATCATCAACATCGTCGCCGATATCTGGCGCGGCATGCCCGGCATCGCCCACACGGCGGCGGCCCGAGCCGGGGTGATTTATCTCTCCAAGACCGTGGCCATCGAATGGGCGCCGCTCAAGATCCGGGTGAATTGCGTCGCGCCGGGCTGTTGCGAGACCCATGCCTTTGCCATCTACCCACCCGAGGGCGCGGCGACCTTCAAGGAATCCAACCCGATGCTGCGGGCCGGAGACGCCATGGACATCGCCGAAAGCTGCGCCTATCTCGCGGCGTCTTCCGGCAAGTTCATCACCGGCGAGGTGGTCACCGTCGATGGCGGTCAGCAACTCTGGGGCGACCCCTGGGCAATCGGGCGTCCGGATTATTTCAAGATCGGGTGAGGGGCGCGGAAATCATGTCCGTCGCCCTGCCGCTAGCGCACGTGCAGCACCGCCTTGCCGCTGAATTTGCGATCGAGCAGGTCCTGGGCGATACGGCCGCTCTCGTCCCAGGAGGCCTCGCGCTCGATGCCGCAATTGAGGCGTCCGCTTGCGACCAGGCTTAGCAGGCGCGGCAGGTTATCGCTCGGCGGCGTGACCTCGGCTTGGGAGTACAGATAGAAGCCCATCACTTTGGCCTGGCCGGAGAACATGAACGGGCGGACCTCGATGTTGATTTCCGGCGCCGCCGTTATGCCGTAGCACACGCAGATACCGTCTGGCGCCAGCGCCTTGATGCCGGACTCCAGGATCGGTCCACTGACGCCGTCGACCACCAGCCGATAGGCGCCCGGGTCGCCCAGGCCGGCGCCGTCTTCGCTCACCACGGGAGTGCAGTTGCCCAGCGCTTCGACGAAGGCAACCTGATCGGCGCGCCGGACCTGGGCCACGGTCTCGGCCCCGCCGATGAGCGCCAACTGGGTCGCGAACATCCCGACGCCGCCGGTCGCGCCGGTGATCAGCGCCTTTCTGCCGATCAGCGCGGTCGCCGCGTCGACCGAATGCAGCGCCGTCAATCCGGCCACTGGCAAGGTCGCGGCCTGGGCATCGCTGACCGTATCGGGGATCGGCGCGATATGAGTGGTCGGGATCGAAACCAGCTCGGCCCAGGCCTCCATCCGGGTTGAGAAACCGACTACCCTTGTGCCCGCCTGGGGGCCGGAGCCGTCCGCCGCCGCCGTCTCGATGACACCCGCGAAATCCCAACCGATTTGCATATCGGCGGTCTCGGCGTTCCGTGCGCGGCCCAACTCGCCCCGGTTCATCGAGAACGCGCGGACCCGGACCACCGCTTCGTTGGAAAACGGTTGGCGAAGCGCGCCCGATGTTACCGCGATGACGGTCTCGCCGCCGGGGTTGGCGGTCACTCGGCGGATCGTGTCGGCCATGGGGGTCTCCAATGCGGGATGCTGGGGCGAGGGGGGAAGATCCTCTCCTCGCGATCGTGAGGTAATGGTGATGGTCCTAGGGCATGACGCTGTGAATTTGCGTGTGCAGCGCGCCGGTGAGACGGATCATGGTGACGCTGTTCTGCCTTGTCTTGTGAGGCTCGATCAGGGTCATCAGCTCGAACTCGGTGAAGGATTTGGTCGCCTGTTCCAGCTTGAGCTCGGACAGAAACATTTGGCCATGGAAATTGGTCGCCAGCGAGTGGATCAGGATCAGCCCGCCATTGCGGCTCACCAGCGGCCAATAGGCGCGCTTGAAATGCTGGAAATACTCGATCGTCCCGCAA
>JADHLJ010000327.1 GCA_016780745.1 Alphaproteobacteria bacterium
GAGGTCCCGCCTCGCACCAGGACGACGGTGAGGGAGAGGCGGTTTTCCTCTTCTCCGTCGCCCCTGTGAAAACAGGGGCTCAACACCGTTTGCCAGAAGCCCCGGCTTTCGCCGGCGCGACGGGGCGGGAGGTAGGCGTTTGTTTGTCCCCGACTAAACCGGCTTGTCGCCCTTGATGGTGACGCGATAGCCGCGGCGGACCTCGGGATAGTAGTCCCACATGGCATGATGCAAGGCGCAGCGGTTATCCCAGAACGCCACCGAATGCTCTTCCCACTTAAAGCGGCATTGAAAATTCGGCTTGGCGATGTGCTGGAAAAGAAAATCCAGGATCGCCCGGCTCTCATCCTTGGGCAGGCCGACGATGTGCTGGGTAAAGATCTTGTTGACGTAGATCGATTTTTTTCCGGTCTCGGGATGGGTGCGGATCACCGGATGCTCGTTCGCCGGAAAGACCTTGGTCGGGTCATAGATACCGGCCCGCTTGGCCCGGTCGATATAGTTGGGGCCTCCGTCATGCACCGCCGAAAGCCCCCCGAGGAAAGCCTTCATGGGTTCGGACAGGGCGTCATAGGCCGCGTACATGCTGGCGAAAAGCGTATCGCCGCCGCCGCTAGGCGGGATCTCGAACAGACGTAGGATACTGCCCATCGGCGGCTCGGGATCGCAGGACACATCGGTGTGCCATTCATCGCCATTCACCCGCGAGGAGTTCGGTCCGTTATTGATGTAGAGAATCTCGGGATGCCCCTCCAAGCCGTTGCGATCGCGCGCCGGGTGGATATGCAGATCGCCGAATTGGCGCCCAAAATCCTTCTGCTGATCGACCGTCATGTCCTGGTCGCGGAAAAAGATCACGAGATGATCGCGCAGGGCCTGCTTGACCACGCCGAGCTCGTTGTCGGATAGCGGCTTCGAGAGATCGACACCCGAGATTTCGGCGCCGATCAACGGGGTAACGGGTTTGATATCCAGGGCCGTGGCCATCGAGTATGTCCCTTGGTCAAGCTTTGATCCGCCTAGTTTAGGCGTCCTGGATTGATTTGTCAGGTTCCGGAGACTGGATGGCGGCGAATCCCGAGGATATGCTGGACCCACGACATCTGGCTCAGAAGGAACTTCGGATCATGCGACTCACGACCGAGCAATTGGATGATTTCAACCGGGATGGCTTTTTGTTTCTGCCGGGGTTGTTTCGCGGCGATGAGATCGCGGTCCTCAAGGAGCGGATGAAGCAGGTTGTCGAGGGCGACGGCCCCGAGATTCTGCGAGAACGCGGCAGCGAGGCCGTCCGCTCGGCAATCGCCCCTCACCTACGTGACGAGACATATCGACGCCTCAGTCTGCATCCCAGATTGGTCGAGCCGGCCCGACAGATTCTGGGCGGCGAGGTCTATCTGCATCAATTCAAGATCAACGCCAAGGAAGCCCAGGACGGCGAGATCTGGCACTGGCATCAGGACTATCGCACCTGGCACGAGGATGACGGCATGCCCGAGCCGGATGTGATCAACGCCACCGTGTTTCTGGACGATGTGACCGAGTTCAACGGGCCGATGATGTTCATCCCCGGCTCTCACGCCGAGGGGCGGATCGACTCGGACGTGGAATTCGAGCGGGTGCCCGGCTATGGGCGGCTTTCCGCCGACGCGGTGGGCAGCCCCTATTCCAAGCAAACCATCAACGCGATGATCGAAAAACAAGGCATCGTCGCGCCGAAGGGGCCGGCGGGCTCGACGATCTTTTTTCACGGCTGCACCTTGCATGGCTCGGCGCCGAACATGTCGCCCTGGGGACGGGCGATGGTGTTCTCCAGTCTCAATCGGGTGGAAAACTATATCCGGCGACCAACCCGGCCGGATTTCCTGGCGCTCCAGGACTTCACGCCCCTGGCGTCGATGGCCGATGACTGCCTGACCGCGCCCTAACGGCGGCTCGGTGGCGGCGCGCGGGTCGCTTGCGCCGGGGGGCGGGGGCATCAATACTGTTTTTCCATGAAACAGGGTGACACGGCGCGGAGGTCATCGGATGAGCACATCGGACAATCAAACAGGCTTTAGCCTCGAGGGGCTCAAGGTGTTGGTTATTGGCGCGCAGCAGGGGATTGGCCGGGCGGTCGCCGAGACCTGCGCGGCCCAAGGCGCGAGCCTGATTCTCGCCGATGTGGAGGAGCCATCAGGCCCAGCGCGGATCATCGAGAGCAAGCATGGCGGCGCGATCGTCACCAAGACATGCGACGTCGCCGACCGCACGGCTGTTGACGCGCTCGCGGCGGAGCTGGACGCCGAGGGCGTGACACCGAATGCCGTCGCGCTGACCGCCGGGATCACCAAGTACAATGACTGGATCGATGCCGATCCCGAGACCTGGGACGCGGATACCGACGCGATCTTCAACGTCAACATGCGCGGCCCGATCAATGTCGCGCGCGCGTTTCTGCCGAGAATGCAGGCCGCGGGCTGGGGGCGGCTGGTCCTGGTCGGCTCGATCGCCGGGCGCATGGGGGGCGTGACCTCGCAGCCGCATTATGTCGCCAGCAAGGGCGGCGTGCACGCGATGACCCGGCTTCTGGCCGCCAAATACGCCGGCGCGGGCGTGCTGGTGAACGCGGTGGCGCCTGGACCGACCCGGACCCAGATGACCGAAGGCCGAGACATCAACGCCGCCGGGTTTCCGCTCGGTCGCCTGCTTGAGCCGGACGACATCGCCTGGCCGATAACCTTTCTTTTGTCGCCGGCCTGCTCGGGCATGGTCGGCGCGGTGTTGGATGTAAATGGCGGCATCGTGTTTTCTTGAGACGCCGCCGAAAAACCGACTTCTTGAACCCATGATCGAAGGCCTGACATGAGCAAACTTTTCGACCTGACCGGGCGCGCCATTCTGGTGACCGGAGCTTCGCGTGGCATCGGCTTCGCGATGGCCGAGACCTTGGCCCAGCACGGCGCCGCCGTAGTTTTGAACGCCCGGGACCCCGAAGCCCTGGAAGCCAAGGCGGAGGTGATCCGCGGCCAAGGCCTGAAAGCCGAAATCGCCACCTTTGACGTCACCGACGCCGACGCCTCGCGCGAGGCGATGGAGCGGATCGAGCGGGATCACGGGCGGCTCTATGGTCTGATCAATAACGCGGGCGTACAGCATCGCAGCCCGATCCTGGAATTCACCACCGCCGATTTCGAACGCGTGGTCTCGATCAACCTGACCTCCTGTTTCACCAATAGCCGCGAGGCGATCCGCCTGATGACCCCGCATGGCGGCGGGCGGATCATCAACACCGTCTCGATGCTCGGGCCTCAGGCGCGTCCGACCGTGCCGGCCTACATCGCCGCCAAGGAGGGGTTGCGGGCGATGACACGCGCGCTCGCGGTCGAGGTCGGCGCCCAGGGTATTCTGGTGAACGCCATCGCGCCGGGCTACATCGCGACCGAATTGAATCAGGCGCTGCTCGACAATAAGGAGTTCTCCGACTGGGTGGTCTCCAAGACCCCGGCGGGACGTTGGGGCCAGCCGAGCGAGCTTGGCGGCGGCGCCGTCTATCTGATGTCCGAGGCCGGCGCCTTCGTGAACGGACAGATCCTGTCCATCGATGGCGGCATGAGCGTCCAGGTCTGATCCGCTGGAACCGAGTAAATCGAGTAGGAGGAAAACGAGATGGCGAACGAGACCTACGGATTTATCGGGCTCGGCAATATGGGCCAGCCAATGGCCCGTAACGCCAAGGCCAAGGGGCTGGCGATGATCGTGCATGATCTCGCCGGTACCGCCGACCGGGCGCCCGACGGGGCGGAGATCGCGCAATCCAACGGCGAGGTCGCGCGGCGGGCCGGCGTGATCGCGCTCTCGCTGCCGACGGTCGAGGCTAATCGCGCGGTGGTGATGGAGATCGCCGAGGCGGGCAATACCGGGTCCGTCGTCGTCGATACCTGCACCATTGGCCCGGAAGCGGCGGCGGAGAACGCGGCGATCCTGAAGGCCGCCGGTATCGACTATGTGGATAGCCCCGTCTCCGGCCTCAAATTCCGCGCCGAGGAGGGCACGCTGGCGAGCATGGCGGCCGGGAGCGCCGAGGCGGTGGAACGCGCGCGGCCTCTGATCGAAGGCTATTCCCGGGTTTGCTATCACGTCGGAACCGAGCCCGGGCAGGGTCAGCGGATGAAAGTGGTGAACAACGCGCTCTGTATCTCCGCCTATGTCACGACCTCCGAGGCGCTGGCCTATGGCGAGAATGGCGGCCTCGACATCGACACCATGCTGGAGGTGGTGAATGCCAGCTCTGGGCAGAATTTCGCGACTTTGGCGATCTTTCCGAAATATGTCGCGACCGGCGACTATGACGGCTCCGGCGCCGAGGCGCATATCGTGAAGAAGGATATCGGCCTTTTCGTCTCCGGCTCCGAGGCCGAGGGCACGCCCAACGCCGCGATCAAGCGCGCCTTCGAGGTCGTCGCTGACTTCGCCGCGAATGATCCGCTCCAGGACCAGATGCGGATCTATCCCTTCGTGCGCGACAGGAAGGGGTGAGGGGCCGGGCTTCGCCGTCGCCCGTCAACCCGTCTTTGTCTCAACCCGTCTTCGTCGCGTCACCCCCTGCGCCGTGAAGATCGAGCCGTAGCCGATCTCCTCCCAGTTCGGGGGCACCGGACAGGGGCGCGGGTCGACATGGGCGAAGCGAGCCGGGCCGCCACGCACGATCTCGCCGGTTTTCGATGTCGGCGAGGGCGGCGGCATCCAGGCGAAGGCGTCGGCGGAACTGTAGACATAAAGCGCCATGGGCCGAACCTCGGCTGAACTGTTGGCGCGCGAGCCATGCAGGGTGCGGCAGTTGATTGCCACCAGGCTTCCTGGTCCACCCAGCGCCTCGACACCGCTAGCGAGATCGACCGCCTCGAGATCCGCCTCGGACACCGTCCCGGTCCAGGCGCCGTCAGCGTCGGTGTGAAAGAAAAGCGGGCCGTCATGGCTCCCGGGAATACAGATCAATGGGCCATGCGCCGATGTGACCTGGCCGAGATGCACGCCCAGGGTAACCGGGCTGTAATTGGTGTGCGGCCAGGCTGGTATATCCTGATGCCATTTCACCACCTCGCCGGCGCCGGGCCATTTGTAGTTCAGCTTGGCGCTATGAAACTTAACGCCCGGGCCAACGAGATCGGCGGCGATATCCGGCAGCGGCGAGGTCTCCGAGGCGGCGAAGTCCCAGAACACCGGGTCCCGGTCGACAAGCTTTCTCAGGCGCCGGACATGAGGTTTCTCGTGGCCATGCTCGGGGCCGAGATCATAGGCATCGTTCGACGCCGTCACGCCGCGGCTCTCGTCCAGCAGGCGATCCGAGGTTTGTTGCAGTTTCTCGAGCCAATCCGCCGGGATCGCGCCCTCGACGGTCACGAAGCCGTCCCGGAAATAGGCCTCGCGCTGGGCCGTCGTCAGCACGCGCGCGGGATGTGAGAGAATGTCTTCGGGAGTCATTGTGTCCTATTCCGCCATGCCCGACGCGCGGGCGACCGTCTGTTTCCACGTCAACCCCGAGCATCGCAGATTTACCGGCATCCTGGAAATTCGTGGTGGCCTGTTCCTCCCTTATCAGCCCGCTGATTGCTTGGATCGGCGGTTTCGCGCACCATTGCTTCGAACAGGGGCGTTTCGCGCCGCCGAGTAGAAGCGAGCGAGGAACCGACCCACGCACGAGGGAGGCGGGCTGATGCAAAAGCTTACCGAAAGACAACGCACGGATTTGGCGGTCGACGGTTACATCGTGGTGGAAAACGCGCTTTCGCCGGACGAAGTGGCGCTTTTTTCCGAAGAGATCGACAATATGCGGGCCCGGCCCGGTTGGGAGCCGATGTCCGCGATGTTGCCGCGCGGGCATTATGGCTGGGTTGACAAATGCCCGGATCAGAACCCCGACGCCTTCATGGATCGCCGGGATATCCTTTCTTATCATCAGGCCTTCATTGATCTGATCGACCGGCCCAATGTCTTCGACCTGATCGTCGATATCATGGGCCCGAACATCTTGTTCAGCATGTCCCAGGCGATCGTCCGAGGCTCCGGCGACGGCTTTCCGGGCTACACCCA
>JADHLJ010000328.1 GCA_016780745.1 Alphaproteobacteria bacterium
GCCTGAAAGCGCATCTCGATGGCCAGGCCGCCGCGATGCTTGCCCGGGCCGCCGGAATCCGGGGTCAGGCCATAACGCTGGATCTTGATCGGCACCTCGGCCTCGTTGATCTCGACCGGTGTGTTCTTGAGGAACGAGGAGTTCGCGCCCGACCCCTCGGCTCCGTCTCTCCAGGGGTCGCCGCCGGCGCCGCCGGTGATCGGGCCGATCGCCGCGACCACCCGCCGCCCGGTGCGATTGTCGATGGTATTGACGTTCATGATCGGCCCGCCGCTGGCCGGACAGGATGGCAGGCGATCCGGGGCCGCTTGCACGAAGGCGCCGAAGATCACTCCCATCAGCCGCTGCACCGACAAGGTTCGAAGCCCCACCGCCGCCGGGAAATGCGGATTGACGATGGTGCCCTCGGGCAGGACGGAACTCGCGACCCGGCAGACACCAGAATTCAGGAACAGACGGGTATCCAGGGAATAGAGCACGTAAACCAGCCCGACCATCAACAGCGCGTGCCGCTGTTGGCCGCCGGTCGGCATGTTGATCGATGATTCGATCTGCGGATCGCTGCCGGTGAAGTCGAGTTCCACGGTCTCGCCCCGGATCCGCGCGGTCAGCGCCAAGCGACAGGGAAAGCCGTCCGGCGCGTCCTCGTCCATGTAGTCGGCGAAGAAATAATCCCCATCCGGCAGGCTGGCGACGATCTCGCGGGCCTGGGCCTCGGCATAATCGAGCAGGTCGCCGATGCCCTCTCGGAACACCTCGATGCCGAACTTCTCGATCATCTCGTGCACCCGACGCTCGCCGGTATTCATCGCGGCGATCTGAGCCTTGAGGTCCCCCCAGTTCTGTTCCGGCATCCGCACATTGGCGAGCATCACGTCGAGCAGCTCCTGATTGAACTCGCCCTTTCGCACGATCTTCGAGGGCGGAATGCGGATCCCTTCCTGATGCACCTCCGACAATGTGCGGGAAATGCTGGCCGGCACCGCGCCGCCGACATCGGTGTTGTGGATGTGGCCGACGACAAAGCAGACGATCTCGCCTTCGTGGAATACCGGCTTCCAGGCGTGCATGTCCGGCGAATGGGTGCAGACATGGCCGCTATAGGGATCATTGGTCATGCAGATGTCGCCCTCGTCGTAATGGTCGATCATCTCGATAACGGTCTTGTAGTTGAGGCCGACGAACCAGGTGGCGCCCAGCTCAACCGGGGTGGCGAAGGTCTCGCCGTCGGGCGTGGTGAGGCCGGTTGTGAAGTCCTCGGTCTCCTTCACGAAGGTCGAATGCGCGGTCCGATAGAGCGTATAGGCCATGCTCTCGGCGGCGGCGCGGCAGTGGTTCTTCAGGACCTCCAGGGTCACCCGATCAATCGCCATGGCCTAGCCCTCCCGCGTCAGAATAAGATTCCCAGCGTCGTCCACCCGACCGACATAGCCGGCCAGGACACAGGTCGTGCAGTCGTCCTGGGTAACGATGGCCGGGCCCGCGATCCGATGGCCGGCGGCCATGTCGGCCCGGGCGAAGACCTCGGCCTCTCGCGCCGCGCCGTCCAGGAACACCTGGACCCGGCTGTCGGCGACGATTTCGCCCTCGGCCTTGGCGACGGGCGCGAAGACCGGCTTCGGCGGCTGGCCGGTGACGACGAGGCGCAGGTTGATCACCTGCAGCTCGGCCTTCGGGTCGGCATGGTCATAGAGCGCTTCGTGATGGCGATGGAAAGCCTCGGCGATCGCCTCGATGTCGCCGGCCTCGATCCAGGCGGCGTCGATCGGGGTATCGATCTCGTAGGATTGCCCGCGATAGCGGATATCGGCGGAGGGGAACATCGACACGTCCGCCTCAAAGCCCTGCTCATCCCTGATCCAGCGCATGGCCTGACGCGCGAGATCGCCGAAACCCTGTTGCATTTCCTCGACCGCCGTCTGGTCGAGATCCAGATACACCGTGCGAATGAAGTCGTTCTTGATATCCGCGATCAGGCCACCGAAGGCGCTCAGAACGCCGGGGACCCGGGGGACGACGACCTCGCGCATGTCCAGCTCCCGCGCCAGCCAACAGGCCAGCATCGGCCCGGCGCCGCCAAAGGCGATCAACGAGAGGTCACGCGGGTCGATGCCGTGGCGCGAGACCAGCTTGCTGACCTCCAGATACATGCCGGAGACCGCCACACGGACGATCGCCTCGGCGGTTTCCTCCAGGCCCATGGACAGCGCCTCCGCGATCTCGCCGACCGCCTGGCGCGCGCGCTCCGGCTCCATGCGCACGGCGCTATAGCCCAGCGCCGCGTTGCCGAGGAACCCGAGCACGACCAGCGCGTCGGTGATGGTCGCGCGCTCGCCGCCCCGGCCATAGCAGGCCGGACCGGGCGTCGAGCCGGCGCTTTCCGGGCCGACCTTGAGCAATCCCTGACCATCGACCCAGGCGATCGAACCACCGCCCTCGCCGATCGAGGTTACCGAGACCGTCGGGATATGGATCGGAAACTCGCCGATGACCTCGCCGACGCCATAGCTCGGCTCGCCATCGGTGATCACCGCGACATCGGCGCTGGTGCCACCGATATCCAGGCTCATCGCGGCCTTGGCCCCGGTCTGGCGGGCGACACTGGCGGCGCCGATCACCCCCGAGGCGGTGCCCGAGAGCAGCATCTGGGCGCAGTCGGTCTTGCCGGCCTCGGCCGTCATCACGCCGCCATTGGATTTGGTGATCATCGCCTCGGCGGTCACGCCGGCGCCCGCCAGCGCCTCCTGCAGCGCGCCCAGATAATGCGCGACCCGTGGCTGCACATAGCCCGCGACCACCGCGGTTACCGTGCGCTCATACTCGCGGATCACCGGCCAGACCTCGCTGGCTAGGATAACGTCGAGCTCCGGCGCCTCGGAGCGGATGATGCCGGCGACCCAGCGCTCGTGATCCGGGTTTCGATAGGCGTGCAGCAGCGCCACCACCACCGCCTCGCCGCCAACCGCGCGCACGCCCTTGATAGCCTCGAGCACGCTCTCCTCGTCGACCGGCAGATCCACCGAGCCGTCGACCAGGATTCGCTCCTTGATGCCAAACACCCGGTCGCGGGTCACCAGCGGCTCCGGGCGGGCCGAAAACAGGTCATAGGGATCGGGCATCTTGAGGCGCGCGACCTCAAGCACATCCTCGAAGTTCTCGGTGGTGAACAGACAGAGCGCCGCGCCCTTGCGCTGGATCACCGTGTTCACGCCGACGGTCGTGCCGTGGGTGAAATAGGAAACCTCGGACGGCTGAATACCGTATCTTTCGGCGATCTCGGCGAGGCCCGTCGTGACCTCCGCCCCCGGTTGATCCGGGCGAGAGAGCACCTTCAAGGTATCCAGCGTGCCGCTGTCCTCGTCGAACACGCAAAAATCCGTGAACGTCCCGCCGATGTCGACCCCGACCCGGTATCCCATGCAAATCCCCATTTCAGACGCCCCAAACACCGGATGGGCGGGGACCTTGGAATTGTTTGCGCGAGGGAATTGTTGGCCCGAGGCACGGCTATCCGTCAAGCGGCTCGATCACTTCGGTCGGATTAATCGAGCGTCAGGTATTTGGCAGCGCGCCAAGGATCAATTTCGCTTGGGCCGCGGCGCTTCCCGCATCGACGCCTTGGAAGGCCTGACCGGTCAAGTCGTACAAGGCCCGCGCCGTCTCGTCGGTGAAGATCACGGCGCCGTCATCCTCGATCGCGGCGATGCCGTCCCAGGGCAGCGAGGCGATATTGGCCGCGATTGCCTCCTCGCGGCTCCACCCTTCGGCCAGATCCAAGCTTATCGATTTTCCATCGATCACCACCGGGTAACCGCCCGGCAACCCCAATATCCCCGGCAGATGGGTGCGGGTCGGCCCCGGCGCGGCAAAGGCGCGAAGCGCCGCCAGACAAGCCGAAGCGGTCACCCGGTTGAAATGCAGGTCATAGGGAAACGCAAACGGCTCGCGCAGCACCGCGTGGCCGATATCGCTCACATCGCGGCCATCGGCCCGCACCTCCAGCAGATAGGGTGGCAGGGTCTCGGACGGCGCGTCCCGCATGACGTAATACTCAAAGGCATGTTGCGCCACCAGCCGGACCTCGACATCGCGCGGATCGACACCTGTCACCGCCGCGACACCGTATTGGATCTTGGGGATCGGCTCTTGGACGTTGCCAACCCCACAATCCGGACCGAACCCGGAGCGGGTCAGGCAGGCGTTGATAACATCGGGAAAGGACGCGCCGATCCACAGACCGGGCAAGTCCGCCTCGGCCATTCGCTCCCGCAGCACCGCCATCGGCGCCAGATGCAGGCTCATCAGCGCGGCGAAGGGCAGCGCGCCGGTCGCCGGGTCCTCGGTCCGCCACCACGGACGCAGCGATGGGGCGCTGAAGATCACGTCTGGGTTGATGGATTTCAGGGCCGCGACACTGGATGGATCGTTGAAGTCCAACTCAAGCGCTTCAAGAACCGGGAAAAAGCCGTCCAACCCGGCACCGATCCGTGTCGCGTTAGCACGGGCCTGGGCCTTGGCGCCGGACCGGCTCGCCACCACGATGCGCCGGAACAGCCCGCTTCGCGCGACGGCCTCGATGACATGGGTGCCAAGCTCACCGATCGAGATGACCAGAAATGTGTCCAGGATTGGCGGGCTCTTCATGCGGCGGCGCCACTTGGTGAGTTGGCCCGAAGCATCTCCATATGCGCGATACCGTCTTCGTCATAAGGGCCGCGAACAGCGGTGTAGCCCAGGCTCTCGTAAAATCCCTGGAGATGCGCTTGAGCATTCAACCGGGCCGCGTCGGTTCCGAAATTCTCACCGCCATATCGATGCGCTTCTTCCATCATCGCTCGCGCCGCGCCGGTACCACGGGCCGACCGCGCGACCAGAACCCGGCCAATCGCGGGCTCGGAGTAGTAATCGCCCGGCGCGAAGACTCGGCAATAGGCGACAATGATCCCCGCGCCATCCCGGCCCACCAGATGGTGCGCCATCGGATCGAGACCGTCGATATCCGGGTAGAAACACTGTTGCTCCAAAATGAAGACATCCTGGCGCAATTGCAGGATCTCCAACAGTAGCCCCGCCGCCATGTCGCCCAGGCGATGCCAGCTCCAGACCAGCGCCGTTTCCGTCGCCTCACCCTCACTCATGGCTTCACCATCACCTGATGATGTCGGCCCAGCCGCACCCGCGCCACCGCGCTTACCGGGGCCAGACGCGCGGAGCGATGGTGCAGTTCAGCGATCCAATCCTCCAACACCGCCAGGGTGGCGTCCCGGGGGTGACCGATGGCGATCGCGGTGCCGTTGACCTCGGCGATCTGCTCGGTCTTCAAGAGCCGGAACCAGACCTCATCCTCGCTGTCGACATCGTCGAGAAAGACATCTCGCGCGATTGTCGGCACGCCGGCTTCCGGCCCGAGTTTCATCGCCACCGCGTCGCGGGTGGTCAGGCTGTCGAGAAACAGGTGACCGCTTTTCCGCATGGCGTCGAACACCAGGCCCATGCGCCGCCGGTCCGCCGTGAAGCGACTGCCCATGTGGTTGTTGACCCCGACAAACCTCGGGAACCGGCCTAGCGCGAAATCGATCCGCTCGCGTAGCTCGGCGTCCCCGAGGCGCATCAGCAAGGCTCCCGGCCCTGGATCGGCGTTGCCCTGGGGCTCCATGGGCAGATGCAGCATCAATTCATGGCCGCGCGCCCGGGCGGCGCCGGTCTGCGCGATAAGGTCATCGGCATAGCTGAGATAGGACAAGGTCAGTGGGCCGGGAAGCCGTGTCGCCCGCTCCGAGCGACGCCGGTCGAGGCCCATGTCGTCCAGCACGATCGCGATCAACGGCGTTCCCGGCGGCACCGAGTACGGCAATGCGTTGATCTCCCAATTCCGCGCGGCATCCGGCGCCCGTGGAGCGAAGGTCGAGGACGGCGCGGTCGGGGGCGGCGCCAAGGTGATGCGTGCCGGACGCGCCGCCTCGACCGGTGGATGGCGATGGCCCGCGAGAGGCGGCGAAAAAGCGCGATCTGACGCGTT
>JADHLJ010000329.1 GCA_016780745.1 Alphaproteobacteria bacterium
TCCCGATGCAGGTCGCGCTATGGAAGCGTCTTGAGCGGGTGCATGGCTTTGGGATGCGCTCCGCCGATACGTTCGACGCGTATATCGAGGACTTTGCCTCGAATAACAGTCCTGGACGGACCGACGACTACCGCGCCTGGTTCAAGGCCGCGGGCCTGACCAGTCAAGTGCTGCACCTGCATGGCAACATCATGATCACCGCCGCGGCCCGCCCATCGACCGCCGGCGTGGAATCGGGCGACGCGACTCATTGGTAGCGGCGCGAGACGCTCCGAGGCGTCTACTCCGCCGCCGCCTTGGCCGGCTCGGACCGGCCGAAAACCCGGGTGAAGATCGTGTCGACATGCTTCATGTGGAAATCCATGTCGAACAGATCCTCCAACTGGGCCTCGTCGAGATGCTCGCGCACCGCCGCGTCGGCCTTTAGCAGCGACAGAAAATCCTTACCCTCGAGCCAGACCGGCATGGCGTTGCGCTGGACCGCCGCATAGGAGTCCTCGCGGCTCATTCCTTCTTGGGTCAGGGCCAGCAGGATCCGTTGCGAATGAATTAGCCCGCCGAGTTTGTCGAGATTGGCTTGCATCATCTCGGGATAAACGATCAGCTTGTCGACCACGCCGGTCAGCCGCCCGAGGGCGAAATCGAGGCCGACGGTCGCGTCCGGGCCGATGTTTCGCTCGACCGAGGAATGCGAGATATCCCGCTCATGCCAAAGCGCGACATTCTCCAACGCCGGGATCACATGCCCGCGCACCAGCCGGGCAAGACCGGTGAGATTTTCGGTCAAAACCGGGTTGCGCTTATGCGGCATGGATGAGGAGCCCTTTTGGCCGGCGGAGAAAAATTCCTCGGCCTCGCGCACCTCGGTGCGTTGCAGATGCCTTATCTCCACCGCCAACCGCTCCACCGAACTGGCGATCACCGCGAGGGTGGCGAAGAACATGGCGTGCCGATCCCGCGGGATGACCTGCGTCGAGACGGTCTCCGGCTCCAGGCCCAGTTTGGCGGCGACATGTTCCTCGACCCGGGGATCGATGCTGGCGAAGGTGCCAACGGGTCCGGAGATGGCGCAGGTCGCCACCTCGCGCCGGGCCGCGACCAGACGTTCGCGGTTGCGGGCGAACTCCGCGTGATAGCCGGCGAGCTTAACCCCGAAAGTCGTGGGCTCGGCATGGATCGCGTGACTCCGACCGACGGTGGGTGTCATTTTGTGCTCAAAGGCCCGCCGCTCCAGCGCCGCGAGCAGTTTGTCGAGATCTTCCAACAGAAGATCGGCGGCCTGGGTCAATTGCACCGAGAGACAGGTATCCAGCACATCCGAGGAGGTCATGCCCTGATGGACGAAGCGCGCTTCCGGCCCGACATGCTCGGCCAGGCTGGTCAGAAACGCGATCACGTCATGTTTGACCTCGGCCTCGATCTCATCGATCCGCGCCACATCGAAGCCGCCCCGGTCCCATACCGCCTTGGCGGCTTCCTTGGGGATCACCCCCAGTTCGGCCTGGGCATCACAGGCATGCGCCTCGATCTCGAACCAGATTCGGAACCGGTTTTCGGGCTCCCAGATCTTGGTCATGGCGGGACGGGAATAGCGGGGGATCATTGGCGCGGTCCTAGGCTGATGGATTTGATTCAGGTATTAACACCCGACCCCCCCGGATCGCCAGCCCAACAATCCCGGCGCCAGCTATGAAGTTTAGCGTCGAAGCCCCATTCAATTAGGCCGCGCGTCGCGCTACCATCGCGCATTCTCCAATGACCGGACCAGTTCGATGAAAGTCAACGGCACGCCCACCCGCACGATCTGGCAAGCCGCCGACGGTCAAGCCGTCGAGATCATCGATCAGACGAAGCTGCCGCATGCCTTGGAGATTGTCCGGCTGACCGGTCTCGCCGAGGCGGCGCACGCGATCAGCGCGATGCTGGTGCGCGGCGCGCCGTTGATCGGAGCGACCGCGGCTTACGGGATGTGGCTGGCGATGCGCGAGGACGCCTCGGATAGTGGCCTCTCCATCGCCCATGACACCCTCTACGCCACCCGACCGACGGCGGTGAATCTGCGCTGGGCCCTGGACGCGGCGCGCGCGCGTCTGTCGACACTGACCCCGAACGATCGCGTCGACGCGGCCCTCGCGCTCGCCCAAGAGATCTGCGAGGAGGACGTGGCGATCAACCAGGGCATCGGCACTTCCGGGCTCCCGATCATCGAAGCCATCGCGGCGCGCAAGGCCGACGGCCAGCCGGTCAACATCCTCACCCATTGTAACGCCGGCTGGCTGGCGACCGTGGATTGGGGCACCGCGACGGCGCCGATCTACATGGCGCATGACGCCGGCATTCCCGTCCATGTCTGGGTCGACGAGACCCGGCCGCGCAACCAGGGCGCCAGCCTCACGGCCTGGGAGCTGGGCAATCACGGGGTGCCGCACACGGTGATCGTCGACAATGCCGGCGGCCACTATATGCAGCATGGCATGGTCGACATGGTGATCACCGGCACCGACCGCACCACCGCGGCGGGCGACGTTTGCAATAAGATCGGAACCTATCTGAAGGCGCTCGCGGCCAAGGATAACAGCGTGCCGTTTTATGTCGGCCTGCCCTCGCCGACCATCGACTGGACGATCGAGGACGGGGTGCGCGACGTGCCGATCGAGGAGCGCTCGGCCGACGAGGTCAAGCACATGACCGGTCGCCTGGACACTGGCGACATCGCCACCGTTCTGATCACCCCGGAAGACAGCCCCGCCGCCAACCCGGCCTTTGATGTGACCCCGGCGCGCCTGGTCACCGGCCTGATCACCGAACGCGGGATCGCCGAGCCCTCCGTCGAAGGTCTATTATCGTTGTTTCCCGAACGCCGGGCGGCTTGAAGAAGAGGAGTACCGCCATGTCAACGACCCTCGCCAATGTCGATCTCGAAGCCGCCTACGCGGAGGCCGAGGAAACCTTTCGCGCCCGCAATCCCAACAGCGCCGCCGCCCATGAACGCGCCGCCGAGGTGATGCCCGGCGGCAATACGCGCACGGTGCTGCACTACGCACCCTATCCGCTGGCCTTCGCCAAGGGCGAGGGGGCGCATCTGATAGACGCGGACGGCCATCGGCTGGTGGACTTTCTCGGGGAATACACCGCCGGTCTCTACGGGCATGACAATCCGGTAATCCAGAACGCCATCGAGACGGCGGTGCGGGACGGCATTGTCCTGGGCGGCCCGAACCTGATGGAAGCGCGTCTGGCCCGCGCCGTGGTCGATCGCTTTCCGGCATTGGAGCTGGTGCGCTTCACCAATTCCGGGACCGAGGCCAATCTGATGGCGATCGGCGCCGCCCGGGCCTTCACCGGCCGTTCCAAGATCATGGCGATGCAGGGCGGCTATCACGGCGGGGTACTGTATTTCGCCGCGCCCTCGCCGGTGAACGCGCCCTTCGACGTGACTTTGGTACCGTACAATGACGCGGACGCCGCGCGCGACACCATCCGGGCGGCGGGAAGCGACCTTGCTTGCGTGATCGTCGAGCCGATGATGGGCTCCAGCGGATGCATCCCGGCCTCGGCGGAGTTTCTCGGCGCCCTGCGCGAGGCGACGACCGAGACCGGTGCGTTGCTGATCTTCGACGAGGTGATGACCTCGCGTCTGGCCCCCGGCGGGCGGCATGGCGCGCTCGGGATCATTCCGGACCTGATCACGCTGGGAAAATATCTCGGCGGTGGGGTCTCCTTCGGCGCCTTTGGCGGACGGGCCGATATCATGAGCGGTTTCGATCCGCGCTCCGGCACCGCCTGGCCCCATGCCGGGACCTTCAACAACAACATCATGACGATGACCGCCGGGCTCGCGGGCCTGACACAGCTTTTCACGCCCGAGGCCTGCACCGCCCTCAACGCCATGGGTGATGGGTTCCGTGACCGACTCAACGCGGCGATCAGCAAGCGCGGCCTGCCGATGCAATTCAGCGGTATCGGCTCCATGAACACCGTGCATTTCCGCCCCGACCCGGTGCTGCGTCCCGAGGCGGATCCGATCGGTAATCGCAAACGCGACCTGATGCATCTCGATATGATTCAGTCCGGCGTCTATCACGCGCGACGGGGGATGATGAACCTGTCTCTACCGATGACCGAGGCGGATCTGGATGTCGCGGTGGCCGCTTTCGAGGAATTCCTGGACAGCCGCCGGGCGCTTTTACAAGACGGCTAAATCAAGCCGAGACGCGTTGCGCGATACCCTGCCCGCCCCCTATGATGCGCCGCGTTTCATGGGAGGGTAACGATGCGTTTCGCGAGTTTCGAGATTGATGGCAAGCCGAGCTGGGGCTTGGTCCGGGAATGTGGTCTGGTCGGGCTCGACGCGGCCATGGCGGCGCGGTATCCGACCCTGAAATCGGCGATCGCGGCTGATGCCCTCGCGGAAGTCGCCGACTCCCTCGCCGGCAAGGCGTCGGACGTGTCCGTCGATGACGCCAAATATCTTCCACTGATCGGCGATCCCGACAAGATCCTCTGCGTCGGCCTCAACTATCACGACCACCGCAAGGAAGGCGGTCATGGCGAGGTTGAGCATCCGACAATCTTCACCCGCTACGCCAACGCTCAGATTGGCCATAACCAACCGATGATCCGGCCCTTGGAGACCCATACCCTGGACTTCGAGGCGGAGCTGGCGGTGATCATCTCCAAGGGCGGGCGCCGGATCTCGGAGGCCGACGCGTTCGATCATGTCGCCGGCTATTCCTGTTACAACGATGGCAGCGTGCGCGCCTATCAGCGGCACACCACCCAGTTCATTCCCGGCAAGAACTTCATGGGTACCGGCGGGTTCGGACCTTGGATGGTCACCCCCGACGAAATCGAGGATCTGGACGCGGTCACCGTCGAGTGCCGGCTGAATGGCGAGGTGATGCAGCACGCGCCGGTCGCCGACATGATCTTCTCGATCCCCCGGGTGATCGCCTATTGCTCGACCTTTACCGAGCTGGTGCCCGGCGATGTGATCGCCACCGGCACCCCCGGCGGGGTCGGCTCGCGCCGGGACCCACAGATCTGGATGAAGGCCGGCGACGTGTGCGAGATCGATATCTCCGGCATCGGCGTGTTGCGAAATCCAATCATCGACGAGGAGGCGGCGTAATGGCGGTCCAGGTCCCCTATAATCGCGATTTCGAGGTTCCCTACGGCGAACTGCAGGACGTGGCGCCCGGCATCCGGCGGATCACCGCCAATAATCCCGGCGCCTTCACCTTTCGCGGCACCGGCACCTATGTGATCGGCGAGGGCAAGGTTGCGGTGATCGATCCCGGCCCGGATCTGCCGGAACATGTCGACGCGCTGCTGTCCGCGCTAAAGGGCGAGACGATCAGCCATATTCTGATCACCCATACCCATAACGACCACTCCCCCGCCGCCAAGCATGTCAAGGCGGCCACCGGCGCGCCGACCTATGGCTTCGGCCCGCATGGCGCCGGTCGGGTCAAGGCGGGCCAGCCCATCCAGGGCGGCGACATGGAGTTCACGCCCGACGAGGTGATCGGCGACGGCACGGTGATCGATGGCGACGGCTGGTCGGTCTCCTGCGTCCACACGCCGGGGCATACCTCGAACCATATCTGTTTCGCCTGGGATTCCCGCAAGATCCTGTTTCCCGGCGATCAGGTCATGGGCTGGTCGACCAGCATCGTCTCGCCCCCGGATGGCGACATGGGCGACTATATGCGCAGCCTGGACAAGCTGCTGGCCCGGGACGACGAGATCTACTATCCGACCCACGGCCCGGCGATCACCGACCCGCATCCCTATATCCGCGCCTTCATCGCCCATCGCCAGGAGCGCGAGGACAAGATCATGGCCTGCCTCAAGGCCGGGACCGAGACCATCGAGGCCATGGTGCCCGAGGTCTATGCCGATATCTCCCCCTCTCTCTTTGGCCCCGCCGCCCGCTCGCTCTTCGCGACGGTGATCTATCTGGTCGAGGAAGGCCGCGCGGTGGCGCTGGACGAGGT
>JADHLJ010000330.1 GCA_016780745.1 Alphaproteobacteria bacterium
TGAATGCCTCGAAATCATACGTATACGCCGTCGCCAAGGCCTGTGATCGGGGCGAGGTCACCCGCAAGGACGCCGCCGGGGCGATCCTCTATTCCGCCGAGAAGGCCACCTGGATGGCACTGGAGGCGATCCAGTGCCTGGGCGGCAACGGCTATATCAACGACTACCCCACGGGCCGTTTGCTGCGCGACGCCAAGCTCTATGAGATTGGAGCCGGTACCTCGGAGATCCGCCGGATGTTGATCGGTCGCGAGCTGTTCAAGGAAACCGCGTGATCCGGGGGCTCGTTCTCGGCGTTCTGGCGGCGTTGATCGCCAGCGTCGCCGCCTTGCCCGCCATCGCCGAGCCCGTCACCTATGCTCGCTTTGTCGTGGATGGCGAGACCAAGGTCGGCGAGGTGCGCGGCGACCGAGTGCTCGAGATCAAAGGCGGCCTGTTCGGCGCGCGGGAGATAAGCGACCGGACGCACAAACTCGCCGATGTGACGCTCCTGGCGCCGGTGGTGCCTGGCAAGGTCTTCGCGGCGGGGTTGAACTATCGCAGCCACGCGGGCATGTCGGGCGCGGGTAAGCCGGAGATCTTTTACAAGTCGCCGACCTCGGTCACCGGACCGGACGCGCCGATCCCCTATCCCGAAGATGCCTCCAGCCTGCATTACGAGGGTGAGATGGTGGTGGTGATCGGCAAGGCCGGCAAGTTCATCGCCGAGGCGGACGCGCTGGATCACGTCTTCGGCGTGACCGCCGGCAATGACGTCTCCGAGCGAAGCTGGCAAGGCTCGGACCTGCAGTGGTGGCGGGCCAAGGGGGCGGACGGCTTTGGCCCGATCGGCCCCTATGTGGTGCGCGGTCTTGACCCCGGTAAGCTGATGCTGGAGACGCGGCTGAACGGCGAGACGGTTCAGCGCGAGGAGACCAGCGGCATGCTGCACGACACCGCCGCCATCATCAGCCATATCAGTCGGCATGTCACCTTGTCCCCGGGCGACGTGATCTTTACCGGCACTCCCGGCAGCACGCGGTCGATGCGTCCCGGTGACGTGGTGGAGGTCGAATTGCAGGGCGTCGGGGTATTGACCAACACCGTGACACGAGAGCGGCCATGAGCGACGTAGAGGGACTGGAAACCGGGGCCGACGGCGTCGTCCGATGCTGGTGGTGTGGGGACAAGGACGATTACCGGCACTATCACGATACCGAATGGGGGCGCCCGGTCGGCGACGATCGCACGCTGTTTCAGAAGATCTGTCTTGAAGGATTTCAGTCCGGTTTGAGCTGGCTGACGATCCTCAGGAAGCGCGCCAACTTTCAGGCTGGATTCAGCAATTTCGAGTTCGACGAGATCGCGACATATGGCGACGACGATGTCGAACGCCTGGTGGGTGACGCGGGCATCATCCGTCATCGCGGCAAGATCGTCAGCACGATCAACAACGCCAAGCGGGCGATTGAACTGCGCAAGGAGGCCGGATCGCTCGCCGCCTTCTTCTGGAGTTTCGAGCCCGATCCCGCAAACCGGCCGATGGTCATGGACATGGCGGCGGCCCGAACCCTGAACCTCACGCCGGAATCCACGGCGCTTTCCAAGGCGTTAAAGAAACGCGGCTGGAGCTTCGTTGGCCCGACCACCTGCTATGCCTTCATGCAGGCCATGGGCATGGTCAACGACCATCTGGAGGGCTGCGCCATGCGCGCCGAGATCGAGGATCTGAGAGCGGCCTTCAAGCGACCCACCCTCAAGTCGTAGCAAGGCCCGGCGTTTCACTGACCGAGGATATTCCATGATTGGCACCCGCATCAGCTCCGGCTCACCCTTCGAGGAGATGGCCGGCTATTCCCGCGCCGTGGTCGATGGGGACATGGTCTATGTTTCCGGCACCACTGGTTACGATCTTGATCTCGGTGGGTTCGCGCCAGACGTCGAGGAGCAGGCCGTAAAGGCGTTCGAGACGATCTCGGCGGCGCTGACCGACGCGGGCACCTCCTTGGAGAACATGCTGCGCATCCGGGTTTATGTGGCCAGCCGCGCGGAGTTCGATCGCATCAAGCCGATCATCAAGGCCCATTGCGACGCCGCCCGCCCGGCCAACACCACAATCATCTGCGAGCTCGCCACCGAGGAGATGCGCGTGGAGTTCGAGGTTACCGCGCGGATCGCTTAGCACGCGCCGCGGAGCCCTTTCCGCGAGAATTTGGAACGCTCTAGGCGCCGATGATCACCGGGAAGTTCTCGCCGTCCATCGCATCGCCGGTTCGCTTGGAAAGATCGTGCAGCGGCTTGCTGGTGCCGGGGCGTTCGTCATAGGCCGCGTCGTCGCCGGTATAGCGAACGGTATAGCCCCGGCGGCGCAGGTCGGTGCGCTGATTGCCGCCGGCGCCATGCACGGTCAGGGCGTGGAAGACATACATGTCGCCCGGCTCCAAGTCCCAGGTGACGATGTCATAGGCATCGCGGTCCGCCTCGACATCGACCATCTTCTCGTAGTCGGGGTTGAGGTCGTAGCCCAACTGCTTGCCCTTGGCACCCGCGCCGAAGTTCTCCGGCTGAAACCATCGGTCCCACTTGTGGGAGCCGCGCACGAATTCAAGCGCGCCGGTCTCGGCGTTCACCGGGTCCGGCGAGAACCAGAACGAGACCACCTGATATCCCGTTACCGGCCAATAGGGCTGATCATTGTGCCAGCGGGTGCGGTTTACGGTGCCCGGCTCCTTCACGAACAGTTGGTCATAGAGAAGGTTGACCTTCGACGACCGGAACAGTTGCTGGGCGATATCCGCCAGTCCTGACTCAAGACACAAGGCGCGGAAATCAGGATCATTTTGCCAGATCTTCAGATTGCCGTGGAACCGACCCTTGCCGTCCTCGGGAACGTAGCCGTGAAAATACGGACCCGGCGCGGCGATATCGCGTTCGATCGCCGCTGACAGTCGGTGTAGCCAGCTTGTGTCGATGACGTTGCGCAAGACGAGCGCGCCGTCGCGGTTGTAGGTTTCCCGCTCGCCGTCGGAGATTTGATAGGATGCCTTGGCCATCGCCGTATCTCCCGTTAGTCTTCGCTTCCGCGCAGCGTAGCGCGAAATCGACGATCTCGAAACAGTATCCGCGGAACCCCAACCGAAGGGAAAGTGACATGACCAGCCTGACCGCCATGGCCGAGAAAGTGGGAGCGCTTCTGAAGGAGCGGAAACAGACCGTCGCGGTGTCCGAGTCCTCGACCGGCGGCCTGGTCTCGGCGGCGTTGTTGGCCATCCCCGGCGCGTCGGCCTATTTCATGGGCGGCGGGGTGATCTACACCCATCGGGCCCGCGAGACCTTGCTTGAGATCGATTTTAACGACCATCCAGGCATTCGCTCATCAAGCGAGCCCTATGCCGAACTTGCCGCGGCCACGATCCGAGGGCGCCTGGGCACTTTCTGGGGCCTGGCGGAGACCGGCGCGGCCGGGCCTACCGGCAACCGTTACGGCGATGCCTCGGGCCATACCTGCATCGCGGTCGCGGGGCCGGTGGAGCGGGTCCTGACCTTGGAGACCGGGCTCACCGACCGCGAGCGGAACATGTGGCTGTTCGCGGAAAAGACCCTGGAGACCTTGGAGGAAGCGATCCTGGCGGCGGATTAGCGTCGCGTTGATTTCCTCGAGTTTCTATTTTTCCGGCCCCCGCGTGATTGGAGAGGCGTATGAGTCGCGTTTTTGGTGATCTAAGACAGCTTGGATATGTGGTTCGGGACATCCAGGGAGCCATGAAATACTGGCATGAAGTGAATGGCGTCGGGCCTTGGTTCTATATTGACCATGTCCCGCTGGCGTCGTTCGACTACAAGGGCCAGCCCTCTGCGCTTGAGATGTCGATCGCCTTGTCCTTTTCCGGCGGGGCGCAGGTCGAACTGATTCAGCCACGCAATGACGCGCCGTCGCTCTACAAGGACTTTCTCGACGCCGGCCAAGAGGGGTTGCAACATATCGCCTATTGGCCCGAGGACTACGAAGCGGCGAAGCGCCAGGCGCTTGCCCAGGGCCTTGAGGTCGGCCAAGAAGGCAACATCGCCGGGCGCGGCGGGTTTATCTACTACCAAACCGCGGGCCACCATGGGACCTGCGTGGAGTTCGCTGAGTTCAACGCCTATCGGCAATATCAATTCGCCGAGATGGAACGGATTTGCCGAGATTGGGATGGCGCCGACCCGATACGGACAACGCTTCCCGCGCCACCGACCTAAATCGTCACGTTCCGGAGGGGGCTGGACCGCGCGTCGGTGGTGGCGGAGTCGGCTGGGTGTCCGATATCTCGGAGGCGCCGGTATCGCCGTTCACGCTATTTGGCGGCTGATCATTTTGCAGAATTTTGGCCACGGCGTCCCATGCCTTCTTCAGCACCACATTGAGCGCGATCCCCGATGCCAGCGCCGCGATGGCGACTGTCAGCGGCTTCGTGCCGATGCCGGCCAATAGCAAGGTCTGGTATACGAAAATCGATCCCAGCGGCGAGAAGAGAATATAGAACTGGTGCTGGATGATATCGGCCGCGGTCGAGCGGACCTCTTCCGGAGAGTAGGTCGACCCTTTGCGCACATTATCGACCACGAGCTTGATGGTGTAGAGCCCGGAGCCGATGACCGACAGCATGAGAACCCAGAACGGCGCGCCGAAGCCGGTTGCCGGTTTGGTATGGTCAATCGCGCGCAAGGCCGCCGCCGCCGTCGTCGAGGAGATATCGACCCTCGGCTCGGCAATCTTGGGGGCCGGTATGGTCGCCGGCGCGGTTAGCGAGAAGTTCCAGTCGTCGGAGGCATCCTTCACGTAACTGTCGAAATAGACATAGGCAAAGCCCAGCGGCGTCGGATGCTCCTTGGACGCGTTGGACAGCTCGAGACTGGTCACGCCGATCAGGTAAACCATCGAAATCGTGAACAGTAGCGCCAAACTGATACAGAGATAATATTTCAGCTGGTTCCAGATTCCCTTGCGCAACGTGACGATGGTGACGAGCGCGGTGAACAGAAACAGACCCAGGACGAAGGTGAAGGGCCGGGCGGTCGCCTGCTTCCAATTCGCCCGGGTCAAGCCGGACAAATGCAACTCCAAGGAGGCCGTGTTCGACCAAACCTCAAGCGTTTTCTGTCTGGCGTGGATTTCAATGACATCCACGGCCGGCGGGGCCGAAAGCGAAGTGTCGTAAAGCTGTTTGATCTCGACCGAGAACTTCCCATCCGCCGCGTCGTACTGGGCGGGGAAGCGGTTTCCGGCGTTGTCCCGCAGGACCACCATGACATGGCTTTCCAGCGCGAGTTCTCCGTCATCGGTGACCGCGCCGTTGACGCGCCAGAGTTTCAACTTGGTGCCATCCACCTCGGTCACGACGCTGATCGGGACCGCCGAGGCTTCGATCTTGAAATCATCCTCGTCGGGGAAGACCTGGGTCCGCGCGATCCAAGCCAGTAGGATGATCATGATCGTGACGCCCAGAATCGTCGCTAGATCTCGCGCTATTCTGCCGACATTCGACCCATCGGGAGCGGCCTCGCTGGTTGCGGGCTTAACCGGCTCCGAGGCATTGTTCGCCTGACCGGTCTCCGCTGTCTTGGTCATATCCGTATCGTCGCCAGATGCCGAGTCGGTCATGACGCACTCCCTTGATCAACTTTGGCGATCAAGAGCATGTCTCGCTGTAAACTGGATGTCAAAAATCAAAATTTAATTCGATTTCGTGTAAGGCTTTTGTTCCAGTACAGTAATTTAGGTTGTCCGTGACTTAGTCGTCGTTCGAACTCATAGCCTCTCCCGTTAGGCTGCGGCGTGATCTTCCTTAATCATATCCGAGGCTTTCTCGCCGATCATGATGCATGCGGCGTTGGTGTTGCCCGAGACCATGGTGGGCATGATCGAGCCATCCGCGACCCGGAGCCCGGTTAAGCCGTGCACCCTGAGGCGCTCGTCCACCACCGCGCCCGGCCCCTGACCCATCCGGCAGG
>JADHLJ010000331.1 GCA_016780745.1 Alphaproteobacteria bacterium
GATACGCGATCGGGATCATTCTACTCGGCACAATCGCCGTCGTGGCGCTCATGCTCGCCGCGAAAGGCGCGGACCCACTGATGCAGGCCCATTCCTGGGTTCTGGCGGTCTGCATGGGCATCGCGACCTTCGTTGCGATTGGCCGTCTCAACTTTTCCGCCCAAGGTAGTGGGACCCTGACCGCCAACGCGTCGCCGGACGGGTATCTGGACGGTGTCGTACGCCTCGGCTGCATCGCGACCATGTTCTGGGGGATCGCCGGGCTTCTAGCGGGCGTGGTCATCGCCGCGCAGCTCGCCTGGCCGGATCTGAACATCGAGCCGTGGCTGAGCTTTGGCCGCCTACGCCCCCTGCACACCTCGGCCGTCGTTTTCGCGTTTGGCGGCAACGCGCTTATCTGCACCAGCTTCTATGTCGTGCAGCGAACCTGTCGCGCGCGGCTGGCCTTCGGCAACCTCGCGTGGTTCGTCTTCTGGGGTTACCAGCTGTTCATCGTTCTTGCCGCCACCGGCTACTTGCTCGGCATCACCCAGTCGAAGGAATACGCCGAGCCCGAGTGGTATGTGGATCTGTGGCTGACCGTCGTGTGGGTCGCGTATCTCGTGGTTTTCGTCGGCACCCTTGTCCGACGGAAAGAGCCGCACATCTATGTGGCGAATTGGTTCTACCTGTCCTTCATCGTCACCGTGGCGATGCTGCACGTGGTCAACAATCTCGCCATTCCGGTCTCCTTCATGGGCGCGAAGAGCTATTCGCTGTTCGCGGGGGTTCAGGACGCGCTGACACAGTGGTGGTACGGCC
Organism: Alphaproteobacteria bacterium; assembly: GCA_016780745.1. GTDB lineage: Bacteria > Pseudomonadota > Alphaproteobacteria > Thalassobaculales > Thalassobaculaceae > JADHLJ01. The sequence continues at coordinate 802 of JADHLJ010000331.1, forward strand.
ACAATGCCGTCGGCTTCTTCCTGACCGCGGGCTTCCTCGGCATGATGTATTACTTCATGCCGAAGCAGGCGAACCGGCCGGTCTTCTCATACCGGTTGTCGATCATCCATTTCTGGGCCCTGATCTTTCTCTACATCTGGGCCGGCCCGCATCACCTGCATTACACCGCTCTGCCCGACTGGGCCCAGACATTGGGCATGGTCTTCTCGGTCATGCTTTGGATGCCGAGTTGGGGTGGCATGATCAACGGCCTCATGACGCTCTCCGGCGCCTGGGACCGGGTGCGCACCGACCCGATCATTCAGATGATGGTTGTCGCGCTCGCCTTCTACGGCATGTCGACCTTCGAAGGCCCGATGATGTCGATCAAGGCGGTGAACGGGCTCAGCCACTATACCGACTGGACCGTTGGGCACGTGCATTCCGGCGCGCTCGGCTGGGTGGGGATGATCTCCTTCGCGGCGATCTACTTCCTGGTGCCGCGGCTCTGGGCACGCGAGAAACTGTATAGCGCGCGCATGGTGTACTGGCACATCTGGCTGGCGACGGCGGGGATCGTTGTCTACGCCGCGGTCATGTGGGTCGCCGGCATCACCCAGGGCCTGATGTGGCGGGAATACGACGCCGAGGGTTTCCTGGTCTATTCCTTCGCCGAATCCGTCGCCGCCATGAACCCCTACTACATCCTGCGCACCTTCGGCGGCCTGTTGTACCTCGCCGGAGCGCTGCTCATGGCCTTCAACATCACCATGACAATCCTTGGCAGGGAGCGCGCGGAAGCCGCTCCGATCGGCGCCCCCGCGCCGGCCGCGGGTTAGGGAGAGCGAGATGTCCTTCCTGGAAAACCACAAGAAGCTCGAACGCAACGTCACCTTGCTCCTGGTGTTCAGCTTCATCGCCGTCGCGATCGGCGGAATAGTCGAGATCGTACCGCTGTTCTATCTCAAGAACACGATCGAGAAAGTGACGGGAATGCGCCCCTACACGCCGCTCGAGCTCACCGGTCGCAATATCTATATCCGCGAGGGTTGCTATCTCTGTCACTCGCAGATGATCCGGCCCTTCCGGGACGAAGTCGAGCGTTACGGCCACTACTCGCTCGCGGCCGAGAGCATGTACGATCACCCGTTCCAGTGGGGCTCCAAGCGGACAGGGCCGGACCTGGCCCGGGTCGGCGATCGCTATTCCAACGAGTGGCATGTCCAGCATCTGGTCGAGCCGCGCTCTTTGGTGCCGGAATCGATCATGCCGAGCTACGGGTTCTTGGCGGATAACACTTTGTCGACCCATGACATCGCCGATCACCTGCGCGCCAACAGTCTGGTCGGTGTGCCTTACGACGATGAGATGATCGCCAACGCCGAGGCCGATATGCGGGCCCAAGCCGATATCGACGCCAATACCGAGGGCCTTGAGACCCGCTATCCCAAGGTCCGGGTCGCGGATTTCGACGGCGATCCCAATCGCCTCACCGAGATGGACGCGATGGTCGCCTATCTCCAGATGCTGGGGACTTTGGTCGACTTCACCGCCTTCGATCCCAAGGCCAACGAGCGCTAGGAGGACAGAGAATGGATTATGAAACCCTTCGCCAAGGCGCCGACAGCTGGGGCCTTATTTATCTGGTGGCTTTGTTCGTGATCGTGGTCGCGTTCCTGTTCCGCCCCGGTGGTCGCCGCGCGGCGCAAGAAGCCGCCCGCATCCCCCTCAAGGAGGATTGATCGGTGGAAAATCGAGAAACCGACGCGGCGACAGGCGTCGAGACGACCGGCCATGACTGGGACGGCATCAAGGAGCTGAACAATCCCTTGCCCCGCTGGTGGCTTTGGACCTTCTACGCGACCATCATCTGGTCGATCGGCTATGTCATCGCCTATCCGGCGATCCCCCTGGTGACCGACGCCACCAAGGGCGTTCTCGGCTACACCAGCCGGGGCGAGGTCGCCGCCGAGATGGCCGCGGTCGAAGCCGCCCGATCCGACAAGGTCGCGCGTATCGCCGAGCTTTCGATTAATGACATCGCCGAGGACAAGGAGCTTTATCAGTTCGCGGTCTCCGCCGGTCGTTCAGCGTACAAGGTGCATTGCTCGCAATGTCATGGATCCGGCGCGACGGGTGCCGCCGGCTATCCGAACCTGAATGACGACGATTGGCTTTGGGCCGGAGATCTCGAGGGCATCGCCGCGACGATCCGGCATGGCGTGCGTTTCGCGGGCGATGATGACAGCCGCTTCGCCGAGATGCCGGCCTTCGGTCGCGATCAGCTGCTCGGCAAATCCGAAATCGCCAGTATTGCCGCCTATGTGGCCTCGTTCTCGAATATCGAGCATGACCCGGCCCTGGCCGGCGAGGGAGAACCGCTTTACGCGACCAACTGCGCGGCCTGTCACGGCGCGAAGGGCGAGGGTGACCGCGACCAGGGCGCGCCCAATCTGCGTGATCCGATTTGGCTCTATGGAGGCACCCTGGACGAGATCATCGTTCAGATCGGCGCGCCCAAACACGGGGTCATGCCGGGATGGGGGGATCGCTTGGGCGAACCCTTGGTCAAGCAATTGGCGATCTACGTCCATAGCCTTGGCGGTGGAGAGTAGACCGCGTGGCAACCACCCCCAAATCCTCGGGAGAGATAGAGCGGTTTGATGTCGAGGCGGTAAACGCCCAGGATAGACGTCAGCCGCTCTACGCCCCCCGCGAGAAAATCCATCCGAAACGCGCGTCGGGGGATTTTCGGCGTCTGAAGTGGATCATCATGGCGGTGACCTTGACGATCTACTACGTCACGCCGTGGCTTCGGTGGGAACGCGGCTTTCATGCACCGGACCAAGCGGTCCTCGTCGATGTCGCGAATCGTCGCTTCTATTTCTTCATGATCGAGATCTGGCCTCAGGAATTCTACTACGTGGCCGGTTTGCTGATGATGGCGGGGATCGGCCTGTTCTTCGTAACCTCCTCCGTTGGCCGAGCGTGGTGCGGCTATACCTGCCCGCAAACCGTCTGGGTCGATCTGTTCCTCGTGGTCGAGCGGTTTTTCGAGGGCGACCGCAACGCCCGCATCCGCCTGGATGGCGCGTCCTTTTCTCTGTCCAAGTTCCGCAAGCGCCTCTTCAAGCACGTCACCTGGTTGCTGATCGCGGTGGCCACGGGCGGGGCCTGGATCTTCTATTTCGCCGACGCTCCGACATTGCTGAGGGAACTGTTTCTCGGCGAGGCGGCGCTGATCGCCTACGCGACGGTCGCGGTCCTCACCGCCACCACCTATGTTTTCGGCGGCCACATGCGCGAGCAAGTTTGCACCTATATGTGCCCCTGGCCGCGCATCCAAGGCGCGATGCAAGATGCTCACTCCCTGGTCGTTACCTACAACGACTGGCGCGGCGAGCCCCGCCGCCCGCGCAACCGGGAAGATCGCGTCAAGGATCAAGCCGTCGGGGATTGCGTTGACTGCAATGCCTGCGTCGCGGTCTGCCCCATGGGTATCGACATTCGCGACGGCCAACAGCTTGAGTGCATAACCTGCGCGCTGTGCATCGATGCTTGCGACAGTGTCATGGACAAGATCGGGCGCGAGCGCGGTTTGATCTCCTACGCGACACTCGCGGACTACACCGACAACATGGCGCTCGCCAGGTCAGACAATGGCGCGATCAACCCGGAACAAGCCCGCGATCCGGCGGGTGGACGTCTGAACCCAGGCTTCAAGACCAAGGGCCTGGCCTCGGCGCTTCGCCCGCGAACCTTCGTCTATCTGGGGGTTTGGTCGCTGATTGGACTGGCCATGCTTGTCGTCCTGTTGAATCGGGGGACGCTGGACCTGAACATCCTGCATGACCGCAACCCGCTATACGTCCAATTGTCCGATGGCGGCATTCGCAACGGGTATACGGTCAAGATCCTGAACAAGCGCGCCGGCGCGCGCGCTCTGCGCCTTTCCGTCGACGGACTACCGGGGGCCGGCATTTGGGCCGCTGGCTCGACGGATGGGCCTTCCAAATTCCTGACGGTCGATGCCGGCGCGGATCGTCTCGCCACCACCAAGATCTTCGTTCGGGCCGAGCCGAGCGCTTCAACCGTACAGCGGATCGCGTTCCGGTTTATCGTCACCGACGACGCCACCGGGGAAAGCGCGGAATACGAGACCTGGTTCGAAGGACCCGAGGGAAAGTAGGAGGCTGGATATGCAAGGCCAATTCACCGGACGCCACATGCTGTTCTCGATGATCGGGTTCTTCGGCGTGATCATTGCCGTGAACCTGGTGATGGCGGTCTTCGCCAACACGTCCTGGACCGGTCTGGTGGTCAAGAACAGCTATGTCGCGAGCCAGGAATTCAATGGGCGGATCGCCGCGAACCAGGCCCAGGCCCGGCGCGGCTGGACCGCCGAGGTCACGCTGGATGGCCCGCGGCTGCGGTATCGGCTAACGGATGCCGATGGCAAGGCCGTGATCCCCGACCGAGTCTCAATGACGATATCCCGCCCGACCCACGAAAACGCCGATCAAACGGTGATGCTGGAATCCGCGAAAGACGGGGCGTTCCTCTCACCCGCTCCGCCGGCGCCCGGCATCTGGAACATCAAGGCGGTCGCGACTTGGGCCGACGGAACCCGCGACGCGCGCGTTTTCCGGGTAACCGTGCCGCGATGAGCATCGCAGCCACCCGCGACGGGCTTGGAGCGATTGACGCTCCCAGCGACGCTCCCCGAACCCTGGAGCTGATCGTTCCGGGTATGCATTGCGCCGGGTGCATTCGGACAATCGAGACCGGCCTGAACGACGTTGCCGGCGTGGTCTCGGCCCGCGCCAATCTCGGAGAACGCCGCGTTCGCGTCACCTGGAAGGGCGAGGACGCGGCCCCGATCACCGACCGCCTTACCGAGCTTGGGTTCGATTGGCACCAGGGGGATGACAATGCCGACGATCTAGAGCGCGCGACATCCCGTGAGTTGCTGATCTCGCTCGCGGTCGCCGGGTTCGCGGCGGCCAATGTCATGTTGCTGTCCGTGTCCGTTTGGTCCGGCGCCGAGGCCGAGACCCGTTCTCTGTTCCATTGGATCTCGGCGCTGATTGCCACGCCGGCGGTGCTTTTCGCTGGCCGGCCCTTCTATCGTTCGGCCGCGCGAGCCCTTGCCGCCGGGCGGCTGAACATGGATGTACCGATCTCGCTCGC
>JADHLJ010000332.1 GCA_016780745.1 Alphaproteobacteria bacterium
CGCCGTCACCGGCGACAACCGTGTCGTTGCCCAGGTTGCCGTAGACCACGTCCGTGCCGCTACCGGCGAGGATGTTGTCATTGCCCTGACCACCAAAGATCTGGTCGCTGTCACCGCCGCCGCTCAGCACATCGTTGCCGAGGTTGCCGTAGATAACGTCGTTGCCGTCACTGCCGTCGACGACGTCTTGATCCTGACCGCCGAACACCGTGTCCGAGCCGCCAGCGGCGAGGATGCTGTCCGAGCCCTGGTTGCCGTAGATCAGATCAGCACCGCTAAGAGCGCTGATGGTATCGGCCCCGGTCAGGCCCGTGATGCTGTCGGAGTTACCCGTGCCAGTAAGATTGTCGGAAGAAGTCGTTCCGGTGATTGATGCCATTTATAATTTCCAATCCTGTGACGCATGGGTTCAGGGTGCGCGTTTCCCCGCGAAGGGAAATCTACCGAATTTCCCACGACAAGCAACCTATCTTAATCAAAATCGCCAATTCCCCGAAAAACCGCCCTATTCCGCCGATCCGCACCCGCGTTGAAATCGATGTGGTCGCCCGATCGCGCCCCGCCACGCGAATCGGGCCCATCCACGAATTGGATGGGCCCTCGCGCGTCGCCTTGCATCCATGGGCTACATCCATGGGCTAGTCCGCCGCCTCCACGTGCTTGGGATCTGGCCGCTTGTCACGCATGGTGACGAACTCCTCCGCCGCCGTCGGGTGAATGCCAACCGTCGCATCAAAATCGGCCTTCGTCGCGTTCATCTTCACGGCGATTCCGATGCCTTGGATGATCTCGGCCGCGTCGACCCCAACCATATGCGCGCCGACCACCCGTTGACTGGCGCGATCAACGATCAATTTTTGCAGGCCCCGTTCCGTGTTCTCGGTGAGGGTGTACTTCATCGGGCGGAACCCGGCGACGTAGACATCAATCTCGCCGTACTTGTCTCGCGCCTCGTGCTCGGGCAAGCCGACGGTGCCAATGGGCGGTTGGCTGAAGACCGCGCTCGGCACGTCGTCATGATCCGCCGACATCGGATTGTTGTTGTAGACCGTCTCGGCGAAGGTCCTGCCTTCCGCGATGGCGACCGGCGTCAGATTAATCCGGTCGGTGACATCGCCCACGGCATAGATGCTCGGCACGCTCGACTGGCTCCATTCGTTGACCTTTATCGCGCCGTTGCGGCCAAGCTCCACGCCGGCGGCTTCCAGACCCAGCCCAGCCGTGTTGGGCGCGCGGCCCGTGGCATACATGATCTGGTCCGCGTCGATCACCGAGCCGTCATTCATATGAACCCGGACCCCGGAGGCGGTTTTCTCGATCCTCTCCGGCAGGGTTTTGGCGACGATATTGATCCCCTTCTTCGCCATTTCGTCCGTTAGCGTGTCGCGAACATCCTCGTCGAACCCGCGCAACACCTTGTCGGCGCGGAACACCAGATCAACCTTAGAGCCGTAACCGTTATAGATCCCCGCGAATTCGACCGCGATATATCCGGAACCAACGACGACAATGCGATCTGGGCGCGCTCTCAACTCCAAGGCCTCGTTTGAGGATATAGCGTGCTCGATCCCAGGAACGTCGGGCATGGTCGGCCAGCCACCCACGGCCACCAGAATGCGTTCCGCGGTCAGCCGCTTGTCGCCAACCGCCACGGTATGCGCGTCAACGATTGTGCCGCGGCCATGATAGCGGTCGACATTGGCGTTCTCGAGCAACTTCACGTAGATCCCGTGCAGCCGGTCAAGCTCGCGGTTCTTGGCGTCTATCAGCGCGCCCCAGTCGTGGGAAAGCCCGTCAACCTTCCAGCCGTAGCCCGCCGCGTCCTCGACTTCCTCGGGCACGTGGCTCCCGTAGACTAGGAGCTTCTTCGGCACGCAGCCGCGTAAGACACAGGTGCCGCCTTCCCGGACTTCCTCGATCACCGCGACCTTCGCGCCGTAGGAGCCGGCCATGCGCGACGCTCTCACGCCTCCGGAACCGGCACCGATCGTAATAAGGTCATAGTCGTAACTGGCCATGTCATGGCTCCATGCAGATCAAAAGTCGGGTATTCCAAGCTGGCTCTAGATGGGGCCCGCGGTCAGGAAACCAAGCCCTGATCACGGAACCGTAATCTCGTCGAACCGACGCACTTTTCCGCGGGCAACCGAGTCAAGCGTCGAGGCCGCCCATGAGGATGTATTTCAGCTCGGTATACTCGTCCATGCCGTATTTCGAGCCTTCACGACCCAGACCGGATTCCTTGGTGCCGCCGAACGGCGCCACCTCGGTCGACAGAACCCCCTCGTTCACCGCGACCATGCCGTATTCCAAAGCCTCGGCGACGCGCCAGACACGGCCAAGGTTATTGGCGTAGAAATACGATGCCAAACCAAACTCCGTGTCATTGGCCATCTCGATCACGTCCGCCTCGTCCTTGAAGCGGAAAAGCGGGGCGACGGGACCAAAGGTCTCTTCCTTGAAGATCGCCATGTCCCGCGTCGCGTCGGTCAGCACCGTGGGCGTGTAGAACAACTCGCCCGCGGCATGCCGGCTTCCACCGACGGCCACCGACGCGCCCTTGGCGACGGCATCCTGGACATGTTCCTCGGCCTTGTCGACGGCGGAGGCCTCGACCATCGGGCCAATCACGATGCCCTGATCGAAACCGTTACCGATCGGCATCGCGGCGGTCGCGGCGGCGAATTTCTTGGCGAACTCGTCATAGATACCCTCTTGGACGAAGATCCGGTTGGCGCAGACGCAGGTCTGGCCGGCATTGCGGAACTTGCAAGCAATGGCACCCGCCACCGCCGCGTCGATATCCGCGTCGTCGAAGACGATCAGGGGGGCGTTGCCACCAAGCTCCAACGACACCTTCTTCACCGTGCTGGCGCATTGTTGCATCAACATCTTGCCGATCCCGGTCGAGCCGGTGAAGGTGACCTTGCGGACAATCGGGCTTTCGGTCATCTCCGTGCCGATCTCACCCGACTTCGAGCCGGTGACGACATTGAAGACACCGGCCGGAATGCCGGCGCGGGTCGCCAGTTCCCCCATGGCGAGCGCCGAGAACGGCGTCAGTTTCGCCGGCTTGATCACGATCGGGCAACCCGCCGCCAGGGCCGGCGCGGCCTTGCGGGTGATCATCGCGTTGGGAAAGTTCCACGGCGTGATCGCCGCCACCACGCCGACGGGCTGACGGATCACGACGATGCGGGTGCCAAGCTTGGTCTCGGGGATGACGTCGCCGTAGGAACGCTTGGCCTCCTCGGAGAACCAATCGATGAACGAGGCACCGTACATCACCTCGCCGGCGGCCTCGGCAAGCGGCTTGCCCTGCTCGGCCGTCATGATCGCGGCGAGGTCGTCCTTATGTTCCATCATCAGGTCGTACCAACGACGCAGAATAATGCCGCGCTCCTTGGCGGTTTTCGCGCGCCAGGCAGGCCAAGCCGCGTTCGCGGCCTCGATCGCGGCGCGCGTCTCGGCGGCCCCCATGTCAGGTACCGTGCCGATATTTTTACCCGTCGCCGGATCGGAAACCGGGACCGTGCCGCCGCTATCGGCGTCGATCCAATCACCGTTCACATAGGCTTGCTGGCGAAACAAAGCGGCGTCGGACAGGCGGCTGGCGAGATCCATGAGAGGCTCCAAATTGCGCACCGGCACGCGTAAACGCGGGCGCCGCGCTTAAATTGCGGGAATACCGAGTGATCGTATCCCCATGCGCCGATATTTGAAAGACCACGCGGACAAAACGACGCGTTGTTTAGCCACGCCGAGCTTGCGGAACCGAAGAGCGATCCGGTGCGAATCGAGCACCGATATTCAAATCCGTTCAGCCTGATCCGCCCAATACGGTTCCCGCAGGAGGCGCTTCTTCAGTTTCCCCGAGGCCTCCCGCGGCATGTCCTCGCGAAAATCGATGCTTTTGGGGCATTTATAGGCGGCTATCCGCTCGCGGCACCAGACGATCAATGCTTCTTCTTCGACGCCGGAACCCGGCGCGCGTTGGATCACCGCCTTGACCTGCTCACCCCATTCCGGATCCGGCACCCCGAAGACCGCGCAATCGGCGACCTCGGCATGCGCGGAGAGCGCGGCCTCGACCTCGGCCGGGTAGATGTTCGCCCCCCCGGAGATGATCATGTCGATCTTGCGATCCGACAAAAAGACGTAGCCCTCGTCATCGATCCAGCCGACATCACCGACGGTAAAACGTCCGTCCGGCAGTTGGCTCTCGGCGGTTTTCTCGGGCGCGTTGTGATAGGTCGGCGGCGGACGCCCAATCCGCCGGAAATAGAACGTACCCACCTCGCCCGGCGGCAGATCCTCGCCGTTCTCCCCCACCACGGTAATCTCGATCTCCGGTGGACAGCGTCCAACCGTGCCGGGCTTGGCAAGCCAGGTCTCGCTGGTCGCGATCACCGGCCCCGCCCCCTCGCTGGAGGCGAAATACTCGATGATCACCGGGCCGAACCACTCGATCATCCCGCGTTTCACCCAAGGCGGACAGGGCGCCGCGCCATGGAAGACTTGGGTCAATGAGGAAATGTCATGGGCGGCCCGCGCCTCCTCGGGCAAGCGCAACAAACGGATCATTTGGGTCGGCACGATATGCGCCGTATTGATCCCGTAACGCGCCACGTCGCGCAAAAATCCCTCGGGGTCGAATTTGGGCTGCACGTAGATTGTCTGGCCATGCGCAATCGCGAACATGATGCAGGCATAGGGCGCGGCATGATACATCGGCGTCGCCACCAGGTGCCGGCCCGGCCCGTCAAAGCCCCACATGCCGCCGGCCTCAAACCAATTGTCCAGCGCCTCGCTGGTTGAGATCTGATAGGTCGGGCGCCAGACGCCCTTGGGCTGTCCCGTCGTGCCGGAGGTATAGAACATCGGCCCACCGGCGCGCGTGTTCTCCGGGTCGACCAGCGGCTGCGCGTCCCGCCACGCCTCGTAACCGTCATCGAAGATCTGGACAGAGGTTACACCCGCCTCGGACGCGGCGGCGGCTAGGGTCTCGGCATTCGAGCCATCGGCGAAGGCCATGCGGGCGGCGCTGTCTGTCAGGATATAGGCGGCCTCGGCGGCGGTCAGGTGCCAGTTGATCGGTACCAACATCACCCCGGCGCGCATGCAGCCGGCCATGAGCTCGACGAATTGCGGGACATTGCCGGCCATCACCGCGATCCGGTCCTCGGGACCGAGCCCGGCGGCGGCCAAACCGTTGGCTACCCGCGCCACGCGATCCTCGAACACCCGCCATGTGATTGATCCGCCAGGCCAAACCAAGGCCGGCGCGTCTTCGTGACCGGGGGTACGCGGGAAATACGGCGTCAACGACATGCCTTACTCTCCAAACTCGATCGCTATTCTCGCGGGGAAATCATTGCCAGGGGATCGGTGGCGTGCGAATGACCGCCGGCAACCTGGTCTTGCCCCCGAATTTCCATATTCGATGGTTATACGCCACGGGCCTTGCCATCAACCCGCTGGTAAAACAATGCATCGCGTTCTCTTGCTCGCTGTCGCCATCCTCGCGGCGCTCGTGCTGTCCAGTCCCGCGCGCTCGGCTGAGCGAAGCGTGGTGCTGGTAAATATCGGCTGGCATGTCGGTATCGTGCTGCCGATCGACGAGACCTTGCGGCGCGCGATGCCCGAACTCGCGGCCTTCCCGGACGCGGATCACGTGGAAATCGGCTGGGGGGACAGAGACTTCTATCAGGCGGAAAGCCCCGGCCCCTTCACGACCCTGTCGGCGGCGCTGGTGCCCACGGACGCGGTCATTCACCTGCATGCCTTTTCAGGCGACGTGGATGCAAGGTTCGCGGCCTCGGAAACACTCAAAATCGGGTTGTCGGATCAAGAGTTCGCGGGACTGTTCGGCCATGTCCACGCGAGCTTCGATCGCGGTGACAGCGTAAAAACAGAACCTCTGGGCCCGGGCCTCCATAACGGAGCAAGTTGGTTCTACA
>JADHLJ010000333.1 GCA_016780745.1 Alphaproteobacteria bacterium
AATATTGTTTTTCCGGCTTACCAACCACGACGCATCTATTATCTCCGCCATCTAAATCCTTGGCGCCAAACCAATCGAGATGCTCGGACACTTTCTGATATTGGGCTATGGCGGGCTCTCTCTGTGTCTCGGCTTGCCCTCTTACTAAAGCAGCTGGCATAGACGCTATTAAAACAGCGGATAACGCAGCAACCAATCGCAAACGCATCACTAAGTCCCCATCGTTCGATGAAGACAGAATGCCCCTGGAATATGTCTCTGATTGGATCTGAATAAGGCAATTTCGAGGAAGTTGCCGTTAGGCTGCTAACTTGGTTAATGGAACTGACAAGGGTCTATTGGATATCAGGTGAGGTCGGCTGCGGCCCTTGGGGGCCTCCGCCTCCCTATTATATGGAGTCATAAGGAATATACCCATTAACCCATTGTTAACACGCGATTAATTCCTATCCCCACGCCTCATCCATCAATCACGCTCATAGCCTCGTTTTAAGACTCATACAGGCGATGTAGCGGCTTCAGATACTTCTCCACTAGATCATGCCTTACCCCCGTCTGTAAGCCTCCCAGGACCTCCTGGATACCTTCCAAGTGTTGACGGATTAATCCAGGAAAGTGCCGGTAAGCGGATCTACCTATATCCCCCATACCCCCCATGGCTCCCGCCCAGCCCCCTATCATGCATGATCGATAAACCTTAGGCCGGACCATCCAGAAGGGTAGTAGGTAGGGTAGTAACTTTCGCGCCTGTTGACCTCGAACTGGGCATGACAGATTCTAGGATTTGTGCGGATAATCAGTAAGCGTCCATTGACCCCGCCCTTGTTTGGTCCGTTAGGATAGAGATGCTTGGTGTCCACCATCGTTGGTGGACACTATGTGGGTTTATCGATGGTGGTGAAGCGTCGGAAGCGGCGGATTTGGGAAGACGACGAGAAGCGCCGGATCGTTGCTCAGACGCTTGTTCCCGGTGTCTCGGTCTCGCAAGTGGCGCGTCGGTATGACGTGAATGCCAATCTAGTCTTCAAGTGGGTTCGGGACCCGCGCTATCAGGCGGCGTCGCGGGATGACGCGGCGGCGTCGTTCCTGCCGGTCGAGGTCATCGCCGAGCCGGTTCCGGCGCCCGTCGCGCCACCGGTCCCGGAGGCATCGGTGACCGAGGCGAGGATCGAGATCGCGCTAGCCAATGGTCATCGCTTGAGCGTGAGTGGCGGGTTTGATCCGGATGCGATCTGCCGGCTGGTCCGCGGTCTCCGCGGATGATCCCGGTTCCGGCGTCGACGCGGATCTGGCTGGCTGGCGGCGTGACCGACATGCGGAAAGGCTTCGTTGGTCTGTCGGCGCAGGCCGAGGCGGTTCTCAAGGCCGATCCGTATTCCGGCCATCTGTTCGTGTTCCGTGGCCGTCGAGGCGATTTGTTGAAGATCATCTGGTTCGATGGCCAGGGCTCGTGCCTGTTCTCCAAGCGTTTGGAACGCGGCCGATTTGTTTGGCCGTCGGTGGCGAGCGGCAAGGTGGTGATCACGGCGGCGCAACTGGCGATGCTCTTGGAGGGGATCGACTGGCGGTCACCGGAGCGGACCTGGCGACCGCTGACGACAGGATAGGTCAGCAAAAACAGATAGATAATGCACTTCGAGGATTCCAGCCGACGACCCCATCGGCTATACTTGGCGCATGCCGAGCGCCGTCCATGAATTGCCTGATAACATCGCCGAACTGAAGGCGATGGTGCTGGCGTCACGGGCCGCGTTGCACAGTCGCGACCTTCTGATCGAGAAGCTCAAGCATCAATTGGCGGGGTTGCGCCGGCACCAGTTCGGTGCCCGTTCCGAGAGCCTTGATCAACTCGAGTTGACCCTGGAAGCCGAGGAGATCGCGCGGGCGGCTGAACAAGCGCCGGCGGCCCATGACGCGGCGCCCCATGACGGGGCGAGCGTGCCGGACGAGACCAAGGATGAACCCAGACGCCGTCCCCTGCCGGATCATCTGCCGCGCCATGAGATGGTGCTACCAGCACCCGAGGCCTGCACCGCCTGTGGCGGCAAGCTGAAGCCGGTCGGTGAGGATGTGACCGAGCAACTGGAATACATCCCCGGCCGCTTCGTGGTGAACCGGATTGTCCGCCCACGCGTGGCCTGCGCCTGCTGCGAGACCTTCCATCAGGCACCGTTGCCGTCGCGGCCGATCGAGCGCGGCCGTCCGGGGCCAGGCCTGCTGGCGCATGTGCTGGTCAACAAGTACGCCGACCACCTGCCGCTGTATCGTCAGTCCCAGATCTTCGCGCGGGACCGCGTCGATCTCGACCGATCGACCCTGGCCGGCTGGGTAGGTGCCTCCACCGCGCTGCTGGAACCGCTGGCCGACGCGATCGGGCGTCATGTGCTGACTGGTCAGGCGATCTTCGCCGATGACACGCCGGTCAAGATGCAAGCCCCCCGTTGCCCGGCAGGCGAAAGCACGCTTTCGCCGAGAGGGGGCATGGGAAAGACCAAGACGGCGCGGCTCTGGGTCTATGGTCGAGATGAACGCCCCTGGTCGGGCGAGGCGCCGCCGGCGGCCTGGTACCGGTTCTCCATCGACCGCAAGGGCGAGCGGCCCGCCGAACACCTCAAGAGCTTCACTGGCTGGATGCATGCGGACGGTTATGCTGGCTTCGAGGAACTCTACCGCTCTGGCGCCATCCGCGAGGTCGCCTGCATGGCCCATATCAGGCGCAAGTTCGTCGATATCCAGCAGTCTCAAGGTTCCGCCATCGCCGAGGAAGCAATCAAACGCATCGCCGAGCTCTACGCCATCGAGGCCGAGGCGCGCGGCCAACCACCGGATGAGCGTGCCAGAATCAGACAGGCCAAGGCCAAACCCATCCTCGACGGTCTCGCGGCATGGCTGGCGGAACAGCAGCCCCGAATCTCCGGCAAGACCCCGCTCGCCGCCGCCATCCGCTATGCCCTCACACGGATCAAGCGACTGCACCCCTATCTCGATCACGGCATCCTGGAGCTCGACAACAACACAGCCGAGCGCGCCATGCGCGGTGTCGCCATCGGCAGGAAGAACTATCTCTTCATGGGCTCCGAGCGCGGCGGCAAGGCAGCCGCGATCGCCTACACCCTAATCGAAACCGCCAAACTGAACGGCGTCGATCCGCAGGCCTGGCTCACCGACACGCTCGCCCGTATCCCGGATCACAAGATCAACCGCATCGATGAGCTGCTGCCCTGGCACTTCGCGCACCACCAAGCGTAACCGATATCATCGATCTCAGGCAGACCGCCTCCGCCGGACGCTTACGCTGCTCCTGGTGATCCTTACGTTTTGTGGAATATCGCATCGCTTAAAGCGCGATCTGCTGAACTGGAAGAGACTTGGGTAGAGGAATGCAAAAATCGACAGGTCGAGGTGTGCCGTTATCGAATGATGCCTAATTCGACTTCTGATTTCTTTTTAGATTCCGTTACGCAATCCCTGAACGAATTTCAACAATTATTTTCTCGTATCTATGACGCCATCCTGTATGGTCCAAAGCAAAGGGGAAGAATCTCCTCATCTGTATATGAACAGACTAGGTTTGATTTTGGGTTTTCTTATCCTGGCTCGTTAGGCGTTGCCTTAATGGTGCCGGGTGATAACGGTTTATTCGGCGATAAATTTGACGACACCGTTGCGGCGTTGCTCCAAATCACAGAAATACAAGACGATCACGAAGTGCGCGATTTCTCTAAAGAGCTTGGTCATTCAGTTGTCAAAAAAACCTATGACTGGGCTAAGGTAAATTATCACGGGGATTTTGATATAGGTTTGCGTTTGTCAGGTTTAAGAACTAGTGATCGTGGAGGAATTATAGACCTAAGCGTATTTGGGAAACTGGTTGAGGTAATTGAACGTACATCGGATAAAGACATTAAAACGTTAAAAACGCATGGCATTCTGTTGGGGATAGATACCGATAAGGGCCGGTTTAATTTTTATAGTTCCGACGAGTTTAGCTACTCTGGGGTTCTTTCCGACGAATTCCCACGAGCAAGAGAGTGGGTGGTCAATCATCGCTATGAAGCGGTGATCCAGGTTGAAGAAGTTACTGAATACGCAACTCAAGTAACAAAAGAAAGTTTCAGTTTAGAAAATTTAGTTGACCAAACTGCTTAACAGGTAGGTTGATGCCCTCCGTTCGAAGGCTTGAACATACTCTTCAGGCTGGCCTCGCATAGTCCGATCTACCATTTTAAAACGGACCAACCCTCGCCTCAACCCCCACCCCAACCCCAGACTAGAAGCTCTGACGGATACTCGCGATAACCGCGTCGCGGGTGCTTGCGGCTTGGGCCGGCTTGACGCACTCTACGCGGCGAAGCGGGAGGCAACCCGCGCCTGAATTAGAGCTTGGGAGGCTCGCATGCTCGAAGGCCGCATGATGGATATGCCGATGATGATCTCCAGCATCATCGACTACGCGGCGGATGTCCGGACCGACAATCTGGTCATTTCAAATCGCGTGGAGGGTGACGTCCACCGCTACACCTATGGCGAGGCCCGGGGCCGCGCGGCCCAGATGGCGCATGCGCTGCGGGAGTTGGGGATCAGGGAGGGTGATCGGGTCGCCACCATGGCCTGGAACGGCTATCGGCATTTCGAGCTGTATTTCGCGATTTCCGGCATCGGCGCGGTCTGTCACACGATCAACCCCAGGCTCTTCGCCGAACAGATCGTCTATGTGACCAACCACGCCGAGGATCGGGTGCTGTTCCTGGACACCACGTTTATCCCGGTGATCGCGCCGCTGGTGGATCAGCTGCCGAGCGATATGCGCTATGTGTTGATGTGTGATCGCGACGCGATGCCGGATTGCGCGCTGCCCAACCCGATCTGCTACGACGATCTGATCTCGGGACAGCCCTCGGACATCGTCTGGCCGGTCTTTGACGAGCGCGCCGCCTCCAGCCTTTGCTACACCTCGGGCACGACCGGGAACCCCAAGGGGGTGCTGTACTCACACCGCTCCACCTATATGCATTCGATGGGCATGCTGACCCTCGCCGGCGAGGCGGGGCTGACCACTGGCGCGACGGTTCTGCCGGTGGTGCCGCTGTTCCACGCCAATGCCTGGGGCACGCCCTATGTCGCGCCGCTGGTCGGCGCCAACATGGTGTTCCCCGGCGGTAAGCTGGACGGGGCCAGCGTCTTCGAGTTGATGGACCAGGAGAAGGTCACGTCGGCCTGGGGCGTGCCGACGGTCTGGCTCGGCGTGTTGACGGAGATGCGCAAGCGGGGCCGCAAGCCCGACGGGTTCGAGTTTGTGCTGTCCGGTGGCTCGGCTGTCGCGCGCTCGATGATCGAGGAGTTCGAGGACGAATATGGCGTCAAGGTCATCCACGGCTGGGGGATGACCGAGATGAGCCCGGTCGGCTCGACCACGATCTTCGGGCCGACGGAGCAAGCCTTGCCGCGCGACAAGCAGCTTGACCTGAAAATGCTTCAGGGCCGGCGGATGTTCACCGTCGATGCCCGTATCCTGGACGAGGACGGCAATCCGCTCCCCCATGACGGCGAGGCGTTCGGTGAACTCCAGGTGCGCGGGCACGGGGTCATCGATGGCTATCACGCGAACCAGGAAGCCAGCGCGGCGGCGATCACCGAGGATGGTTGGCTGCGCACGGGGGACGTGGCCAAGATCGATGTCCGCGGCTTTATCCAATTGGTCGACCGCACCAAGGACGTCATCAAGTCCGGCGGCGAGTGGATCAGCTCGATCGATCTGGAGAACGCCGCGCTCGGCCATCCGGCGATCGCCGAGGCCGCCGTCATCGCCATGCCGCATCCGAAATGGGCCGAGCGACCGATGTTGATCGCGCGCCTGGAAGAGGGGCAAAGTCTCTCGCCGGAAGAGGTCAACGCCTATCTCTCGGACAAGGTCGCCAAAT
>JADHLJ010000334.1 GCA_016780745.1 Alphaproteobacteria bacterium
CGAACCGAGGCCGACGTTAGAGCACGCCGTTGCCTCGCGCCAAGGCCCGGAGGTATCGATCCTGGGCCTAGCGCGCGACATAACACATCCGCGAATGGCACGGTTATTGCTGATTCGTTTCCTGGTTAGCGTCGGGAACCTGGGTTTCCGGCGTCATGCAAAATTTAGCAACGCGCGCGGGGCGCCCAATGACGTGGTGTCTTCGCGCTTCGAGAATGGCGGATTTCCTGTATGATGTATTTTGATATCGGACTTCACACGCTCCCCTCCGGAGCGAGCCGGATGCAAGCATGAGCGACGCGGCCCTCGTCGAGGAAGCAATCGACCCCAAGGATCAGGATTCGATCCACACCTTGGCTGTCCAGGTTTTGCCGGTCACCCACACGGGGTTGCGCCGTACCCGGCTGGTCAAGAATGTCCGGATGGAAACCAAGATCGAGATGTTTAGCGGCGAGGGCGTCGGCAGTGGCCAGATCGCCATCGAGGACGCGCCCGAGCATTTCAGTCGCGACGACACATTACGCGACGATATGCGGGTACTGAGCGATCTGTCGGTCTTGCCGAGTTTCGACTGCTACACCCTACGCCGGGGATTGCGCCAGCGTGGCATGAATGTTGAGCAGGAAACCGCCTTCAAGCTGTCGGACGCGAAGATCCAGGAGCTGTTTCCCCTGATGCGGCGTATCACGAGGCCGCTGATCAAGCATCTCTACGGAGACGAGGATCTCGACATCAACGATACAAGGACGCTTCTGGCGCTGGTTCAAAACCCGGACCACGAAAAGGTCCGTGACCGGCTAGACCGCATGGCGACGACGCTTGGGGTTTCGGTCGCGAAGCTACCGACATATCTTGAGGATTTCGGCGACCTTTATCTGTCATTGTCCTATTTCGAGAACTATTTCGTCGATCTCGGCCCCAAGGTGGAGCAGATGATTCTTTGGGCTAACGATGTTGCCCAAAGTTCGCATCTCCGCAACGACCCGACCTCCCAGAAGACCTTCACGGATGTCGAACGCCGCGTTCGATATATTAAGGACAACCTCGACATCCGGTTCAAGAATCTGTCCGAGGTCACCAAGGTGAACTGGGATCTATTGGACGTGGGCATGTTCCAGAAGGTCCAGAAGAGCATTCTGGCCGAGCAGATCTACCTCGCGACGGGCCTTTGTGGCCTCGCGGTCAAGATCTATGAATGGGAACGTGTCTTCCCCAATGCGGGTGGTAGCCCGGACCGGGTGATGGAATTCGTCGCGAGCGAGCTTCGCCCGGGCCTCGACAATCTGGTGCGCGGCCTTCCCAAGGTCGAAATCGTCTCCACGCGATCGGCTCGTTCGAAGCGTTCAACACGTCCAAGCGCACTCGACCGATCCGGCCGCGGCCCCGAGAAGGTATGGGGCTGAATCAAGGTGCTTTGAAGCTGACCGGCGTCAGCTTGAATATTCCGCCCTGTCCGCGGCTACCGGAATCGACCGATGTGTGATGCTTCACCAGGGAAATCGCGCCAATTTTTTAGCATTTTGGCACCATGGACTGGCCCGCGAGAACGGCGCGGTTTCTGGTGAAAGCCGCCGCCCGGGCGAAGGCGATTGAAACGGCGGAATGCTGGAGAATCGTTATCATGCTTCTCAATCGGGACGATTCGTCCCAGGATAGCCCTCCAATGGAGGGGGCGATGGGCTCGAATTCCGGCGCGGACGACATTTTCGAGGTGGTTAAGGCGCATGAGCGGTTCCTGGCCGGGGAACCGGAGGGCGAGCGCGCGGACCTTCGAAACGCGCGCTATTCCGGCGCGATCCTTAACGGAGTCAATCTTTCCCAGGCGCTGATGATTGGCTCGGACTTCAAGCGCGCGCATTTCTCCGGCAGCGATCTATCCCAGGCCGTGATGGCCGGCGGCGATTACGAATTGGCCGATTTTTCGGCCGCCAACCTGACCGGCGCGGATTGTCGGGGCGCGAATTTCGAAAGCGCCAAATTGGCCAGCACGGACTTGACCGACGCGGATCTGCGGCCGGCGCGGGTCACCACGAATCTTCGCCAGCAGAACGAACCGACGTCGCTCGAATCAGCTGATCTGGAAGACGCGAAATTCATTCGCACCAACCTCTTGAAAGCGCGGTTGTGTTACGCCAAGGCCGCGGGCGCCCGGTTTGACGAAGCCGTGATGAGCAAGGCGGACCTGCGCGGCGCGGATCTCAGCCGCTCAGCCTTCAAGGACTCGGATCTTACGGGCGCGGATCTGCGTGGTGTCAGTTTCGAACGCGCGGTGCTGGTCGACACCGACTTATCGGGCGCGGATCTGCGCTCGGTCCATCTCGATGGCGCGGACCTGTCCGGCGCGGTGCTCAAGGACTGCGTCGTCGTCAATGACATGGACAAGCTGCCGCCCGAGATCGCCAAGGCCATTGTCGGCCATTTCGTCTGGATCAGTTCCGGAGGCTTGAAGGGCGAGCGGGCGAATTTCGCCGGTAAGGATTTGGCGGGTATGGATTTGAGCGGCGCGGATCTCTCCGCCGTCGATTTCACTGAAGCCAATCTGAAGGGCGCGGTGCTCAATCAGTGCTCGTTCCGTTTCGCGAAATTCAACGACGCGCAGTTGTTCGGTGCTTCGATGCAGACCTGCGACCTTCGTGGTGTCAGTTTTCGCGGCGCCAACCTTACCGAGATCGATCTTCAGCACTGCCAACTGAACCCAATCGGGATCATCGACATGGAAACCGGCAAGAAGGCCCGGGACTGGCCCTCGGATCTGTCGGGGGCGACCGCGATCTCGGCGAACTTGAGATCCGCCGACATGCGGGGGGTGATCCTATCGAATGTTTCTTTCGACCGCGCCGATCTCAGCTTCGCGGATTTCACCGACGCGGAGATTTCCGGGATGACCATGAACAGCGCCAAGACGGAGCGCACGAAGTTTCCCGCCCTGGAATAAGTCGGGAAACAAACCGGGGTGTGAATAAGCTTTGCCCAAGGGCTGATTTCCCGGCCTTGGGGCTTGCGGATGCCTGGGCCGTCCGGTGTACCATGGCGTACCGCTGAACGGATCCGGATCCCATGGACGCAAACGATTATGAGTTGAGATATTTCCGTGACACCTACGCGCCTGGAGCCAAGGGTTCCGCGCCCATGCCGGCAATGAATCGTATCCTTTACTGTCATGCCGGGGCGTTCACTACCTGTGGCGATGAGACCAGGGCCGTCGATCAAGCCTGGCACGGGACCGACGCGGTGACGATCACCGCCGGCGCCGAGGGCGCGGAGGTCTGGCGCTGGGAACTCGCGGACAAGAGTTTTTCTCCCGTGACAGGTCTTGGCAAGGGTATTGAAAGCCAGATGATGTTGTGTGGATCGATGGACACCATTGATGCCGCGACCCAGTGGCTGATGCGGTGTGACAGTGTCAAATTCCCGCCAAATGGGTGCGCCTTTACCCACACTCATCAGGGCCCCGGTATACGGGTGTTGCGCGAGGGCAAGATCCGTATCGACGCCGAGGGAGCCTCGCATCACTACGCGCCGGGCGATCCCTGGTTCGAAGCTGGGCCCGATCCGGTATTCGCCCAGGCGGCGGAGCAGGGGTGCAGCTGTTTCGTGCGCGTGATGATCCTGCCGCGCGAGCTGAAAGGCAAAAGCTCCATCCACTATGTGAACGCGGAAGACCGCGAGAAACCGAAATCACAACGCTACAAGGGATATATTGATGAGTTCATCGAGCACTGACGGCCCCGCCGCCGGTCAACGCATGGGCGGCCACGTGCTGGTCGACGCGCTTCGTACCAACGGGGTCGATATGGTTTTCGGCGTGCCGGGTGAAAGCTATCTGGCGGTGCTCGACGGATTGCATGACGCCAATTCGATCCAGACCATCATCTGTCGCCAGGAAGGCGGCTCGGCGATGATGGCGGAGGCCTATGGCAAGCTGACGGGGAAGCCGGGGGTTTGTCTGGTGACACGAGGCCCCGGCGCAACCAATGCCAGCGCCGGCATCCACATCGCCATGCAGGATTCCACGCCGATGGTGGTCCTGGTCGGCCAGGTCGCGCGCGAGATGATGGATCGCGAGGCGTTTCAGGAGATCGACTACCGCCGGATGTTCGGCCAACTCACCAAATGGGTGGCCCAAATCGAGGATACCAGCCGGATCCCCGAATATATCAGCCGCGCCTTTCACACCGCGACCTCCGGGCGGCCCGGGCCGGTGGTCCTCGCGCTGCCCGAGGATATGCTGACCGAGTATATCACGCCGCGCGACCTGGACCCGTATCACAAGATCGAGGCGCATCCAGGTCCCGAGGACCTGGAGCGTTTCCGGAATATGCTCGCGGCGGCCAAATCGCCCGTCATGATCGTCGGCGGCGGCGGCTGGGACGCCGAGGCGTGCAAGCGGGTTCAAGCCTTTTCCGAGGCAAATAACCTGCCGGTCGGGGCCTCGTTCCGGTGTCAGGACTACTTCGACAACCGGCACCCGAACTATGTCGGCCATATCGGCATCGGCTTGCCGGAGCCGCTGAAGCAACGTCTGGAAAACACCGATTTGATGATCGTGCTTGGCTCGCGGCTGGGTGAAATTACCACTGGTGGGTATACCCTGCTGGATATTCCGCGGCCAAAACAGACGCTGGTGCATATCCATGCCGGCGCCGAGGAATTGGGGCAGGTCTATCAGGCGGATCTGCCGATCAATGCCGCGCCCCGCGCCTTCGCCGCCGCGCTTGCGCGGATGGAACCGGTGGATAGTAGCGCCTGGAAGGCGAGTACCGCGCAAGGCCATGCCGATTACCTCACGACAATCGAGCCGAAACCCGTGCCGGGCCCGGTGCAGATGGGTGAAATCGCGGCTTGGCTCAACAAGACCCTGCCGGAGGATGCGCTGATCTGTAACGGCGCGGGCAATTACGCGACCTGGATGCACCGCTATTTCCAGTACCGCGGCTATCGCAACCAGCTTGCGCCGACCAGCGGGTCCATGGGCTACGGCTTGCCGTCGGCCGTCGCGGCCAAGCTCGTGCATCCAGACCGCGTGGTGGTCAGCATGAACGGCGATGGCTGTTTCATGATGCACGGCCAGGAGTTGGCAACCGCGATGCAGTATGGCGCCAATATCATCGCCATTGTCATCAACAACTCGATGCTCGGCACCATCCGCATGCATCAGGAGCGGGAATATCCGGGGCGGACAGCGAATACCGGATTACGCAATCCGGATTTCGCCGCGCTGGCCCGAGCCTATGGCGCCAATGGCGAGACCGTGAATTCCACCGAGGAGTTCCAACCGGCCTTCGAGCGCGCGCTGGCGGCGAATGTGCCGACGGTGATTGAGATCAAGATCGATCCCGAGGCGATCACCCCGGTGACCACGCTGACCGCCATACGCGAGGCGGCGCTTGCCAAGGCGAATGGATAGTTAAATATAAATATCAGACTTCTAACGAGGAAAGTTAATCATGCGTCTTAAGGATAAAGTTGCCATCGTCGTCGGTGCCGGACAAACGCCGGGCGAGACAATGGGGAATGGCCGGGCAACCGCGATTCGCTTTGCCCAGGAAGGCGCGAAAGTGCTTCTGGTCGACAAGAATCCGGATCTCGCCGCCGATACCCAGAAGATGATCGAGGGCGAGGGCGGCGGTACCGGCCATCAGGTGCAGGCCGCCGACATCACCGACGAAGCGGATTGCAGGGCACTGGCCGATGCCTGTGTCGCGCATTACGGTCGGATCGACATACTGCATAACAATGTCGGGCGTTCGGAAGGCGATGACGAGACCAGCGCGATGGACGCCGAGGTCTGGGACATGCTGATGGCGATGAACGTCAAGGGTATGTTCATGACCTGCAAACACGTCCTGCCGGTGATGCGCAAGCAAGGCTCGGGCGTGATCATCAATATCTCATCGATCGCCTCGATCTGCG
>JADHLJ010000335.1 GCA_016780745.1 Alphaproteobacteria bacterium
ACTTGAGGTCGTCGTTGGGACATGGAAATGCCGGCGGAGCGCCGTTACCGCGGCGTTATCGTCCAACCTGTCGAGAATCAACACGTCAAAGCCGGCGCTCTGGGCGGTCCGGCGATCCACTTGTGCCGTCGCTTCGCCCAAGGTCGCGACCGTCGGCACCTCACACCCTTGCGAAGCGAGTAACGAGGCCATCATGCGCCGGACCGGTTCGATCCGCTCCACCACCAGGACCGAAATATCCGACAGATCCACGGATTGCGGCGTTGGAGCATCAGACATCTCAATCGGATGAACCGGAAGAGTGAACCAGAATGTCGAGCCGTCGCCCTCGTCACTCTCGACACCAATTTCGCCATCCATCAACTCCACCAGCCGCGCGCTGATCGACAGACCGAGACCGGTGCCGCCAAAGCGACGCGTCGTGGATGATTCGGCCTGGCTGAATGCCTGAAACAATCCGGCCTGACGCTCCGGCGAAATGCCGATTCCGGTATCCTCGACCGATATCCTGAGAACATGGTTCCCGTTGCCGTCTTGCCCAACGGTTTCGAGCGAATTGTCCAAGGAAACGAACACGCCGATCCAACCCGTCTCGGTGAACTTGACGGCATTGCCGGTCAGGTTGAGCAATATTTGCCGCAGCCTGGTCGGATCCCCGCGAATTATTGTCGGCACCGCGTCATCGACTAGCAGCGCGAGGTCCAACCCCTTGTCCTCGATTTCGGGCGTGACAATATCGAGCACGCTCTCCATCAACGGTCGTAATTGAACCGGCACCGCTTCGAGATCCAGGCGGCTTGCTTCGATCTTCGAGAAGTCGAGAATGTCGTCAATGATGGTAAGCAACCCGACGGCGGATTCCTGAATGGTGCTGGTGATCGAGCGCTGATCATCGGTGAGCGGTGATTGCCGCAACACTTCGATCATACCCAGCACGCCGTTCATCGGGGTCCGGATTTCGTGGCTCATCGCGGCGAGGAAGCTGGACTTCGCACGGTTCGCCGCCTCGGCCTCCTCCTTGGCGGCCTGCAAGACGGATTCCATGCGCACCCGCTCGTCAATGTCATAGGTCCAGGTCAGGATCGCGCGCTGGCCCTGAAAGTCGATCATCTCGCCACTGATCAGCCCCCAGAATGACATCCCACCCGGTCCCCGCAACTCGACCAAGGCGTCGCTGAAACGACCGGTCGAGGACAGGTCGTTTAGCATTTCCGCTCGGCGATCCGGGTCGACGACCAACGTCGCGGCGTTGAAACCCACGATCTGGGTCTCATCGAAACCAAAAATCTCGGAATAGCGGCTATTGGCAAACAGAATGCCGCCCGCCCGGTCCAGCACGCCGACGCCAATGGGGCTGCTTTCCAATAATCCACGCAAACGGGCTTCACTGGCGCGGATCTCTTCCTCGGCTTGCTTGCTTTGGGTGATGTCGGTGTGCCAGACGACGCGCGCCGGCTCACCTTCGAAGATCAACTGGACGTTGTTGTGCAACGCCCACCAGACGCTTCCGTCCAAGCGCCGACGCGGGGCGACGAAGTTGGTCAATGCCTCCGCGCCGCTGCCCATGTCCAGGGCGTATTGATAATCTTCTTGGTTAACCCAGGAGTCCTGGACCGGAATGTTTGTAATCTCTCCGGGATCACTCGCGCCAAACTGGTCCATCAGCGCCTTGTTAACGAAGACCCGTTGACCACTCCATGCAGAGAGAACCGACACGCCGATCGGGCTAGCCTCCAGGATCGCGCCCAGGCGCTGCTCGCTCTCGTTCAGGGCGCCGCGGGCCGTTTCGGCGGCGTTCAACAACGTTTCAGCGTCGAGACGCAAGCGGATTTGATCTCGCAGGGTCCGCTCCCATACCGCGCCGAAGCGAATTGACGTCAACAGCGCAAAGGCAACGAGGCCTCCAATAATCATGTAATCGGTCGCGCCGGAGAACAGACATCGAAGTACCAGCGGCGCGACCATGGCGATGATGTAAGCCCGATACGCCGGTCCATGCGCCGAGAGCGCGCCCAGCGCCCCGACCAGAAGTCCCGCGACGACACAGACGATATAAATAGGAACAAACGGGTCGGCGGTCTCGAAGAAGACGCCCGGCAAGGCGCCCCAACACAGACCGGAAACAAAGGCGAAAATCGTGAATCGGCGCCCCCAGCGCGCGATGTTCACGGTGTCCTTCGCTTCCGGGTCGAAGCGACGATAGATCAGCAATCTGACGAAGACGAACGCGGCGGTCACCCCGGCCCAGATCGTCAGATGGTCCTGTTCGACGCGATCCCACAGCAACGCCACCGTCGCCAAAACCGCCAAGAGATTACCGACCAGCGCGGTATTGGCCTGGTTGTGAAAAACGCGAATCTGTTCAGCGCGAATTCGCGCATCTGTTTCCGACGCCCTGTCCCGCCCAGTCTTCACGTCAGCCGTCATCGCCCCATCCCAACCCCTCGGGATGAACTATGCACCAATTGCCCTCGTTATGTCAGGCAAGCCGTCCGCGATCGACGGTTTGACGGCCAAAATTCTAGATCGCCCGGGTCGGTTTTCCGGGAATATGATCATAGAGAGAATCAACAAAGCCGCCATCGATCAGAATGTTCTGACCGGTCATGTACTCAGCCGCGGGCGAAAGCAGGAAGCCGATGACATTGGCGATATCCTCGGGCTCTCCGATTCGCCCCCAGGGCACCAACGCGGCGCGGTCCTTGGCGATCTGGTTGTTCTCATAGACCTGTTTGGTCAGCGGCGTGCGGATCATCCCCGGGGCCACGGTGTGGACATTGATGTGATCCGCCGCCCATTCCTGGGCCAGCACCTGGCAGAGTGAGATCAACGCCGCCTTGCTGGGGCTGTAGGCACCCATCCCAGGATGCGCGCCCATGCCGGACATCGAGGCGACAGCGACCAGGCCGCCTTTTGATTCCTTGAGCGCCGGGTAAGCCGCCTGGGCCAACAACAAGGTGGCGCGGGTGTTGACCGCTATCAGCTTGTCCCACTGCCCGATATCCAGATCATTAAGCGGTGCCGGGCTGGTGATACCGGCGTTGCTGACAACCGCGTCGAGACCACCGAAGGTTTCGACTGCCTTGGCGACCATCGCGCCCGCGTCGGTCGTGTTGCCGAGATCCCCGGTCAGCACGATCACTTCGGCGCCAGCCTCGCGCAGTTCCTCGGCCAGGGCCGTCACTTCCTCGGTCTCGCGGATCTCGCAGGCCGCGATCCGGGGCTTCTCGCCCCGGTCGAGGGCCATCTTGGTCAAGACCCGACAGCTCGCGCCGCCAATTCCCGGGCTCGCTCCAGTTACCAATGCGCGCATGATCTTTCTCCTCGATCGTCTCTGGCCTGTCGGTGGCTTCAGTCGGCGGCACCGGCGGCGGCGTTGCGCTCCGCCATCTCGCCAAAGCGGTTCTCCGGCATCTTGATCTCCTTCAGACGCGGCATCACCTCGTCGGCGAAGAGCTTCAGGTTGGCGCAGGTTTCGTCATAGGAGAGCGTCCCGCCCTGGCCCATGATGATCAGATTGCCAAAGCCGCCGACTTCTTCGTTGAAAGTCTTGATCTGCTCGAACACCTGATCGGGAGTCCCGGCGAAGACCGTGCGCGCATCCATGAATTCCTGCACCGTCGCCTTGGTCGGATCGATGGTTCGGCCATCGACGGTTTGCACTCGGGCGACACTCTGGGTCGGACCGGCCTTCAACATCGCGACATTGGCGGGCACCGGGTTGTAACCCGGCGGGTTCTTGAACGGCTCCGAGACGATGGGCGAGGTACGGACATAGCCGGCGACCTGATCGGCGCGGCGGCGACCTTCCTCCTCGGTGTTGCCGACCCCAACCAGCACGCAATAGGCGAAGCGATCGTTGGGCGCCGCCCAGCCCTGTTCAGCCGCGCGTTCCCGATAGGCATTGAACATGCCCGACGCGATCCCGCCGGACAGAAGCGCGGCGGCGACATGGCGGCGTTCGGCGATGGCTCGACCGCTATTGGGGCTGAGCGCGGTAATCCAGACCGGCGGATGCGGTTGCTGCCAGGGTCGGGGCCAGATATTCACCTGACGATAGTGATAGTTCTCGCTCTCCCAATTGAACGGCCCGTCATGGGTGCTCATGGCCTTCAGGATCAAATCATGGGCTTCCCAGAACCGGTCCATCAGGCGGGCCGGGTTCATGTTGGCCGGCGCGATCTCGTAGGGCGCGCCCTTGACCAAGCCCATCTCCAACCGGCCGCGGCTGATCACGTCGATCATCGCCATTTCCTCGGCCACCCGGACCGGGTCGGGACGGTTGGCGATGGGCGAGCCGAGCAGCAGAATGCGGACATTCTTGGTGATCCGCGCGAGGATCGAACCGGACACGGTCACAGCCGCGTTTGTACAGGTCAGCGTGCTGTGATGCTCGTTCAGCATGATATTGATGCCGAGCTCGTCGCAGAGTTGAAACTCGTCATAGTGCCGGTGATAGACATCGGCGCCCATCTTGGGATCGTAAAGGCTGTTGGGGACCGTCACCCGAAAAGTCCCGCGCTCATAGCCTTCGTCCCAGGCTTGGGGATAGGCCATCTCGGAGAAATGCCAGACTTTCATATCCGTCCTCCTCTCATACGCCTTGGCCAGCGAAATCACTGACCAGGGTCGCGGTTTCCAGGGGACGCTCAAGACCGGGATAATGCCCGGCGCCATCGACGATCTCGAACCGCGCGCCAGGGATCGCGGCGGCGTATTGCCGGCCATACTCGGTCGAGACCATGGCGTCCTTCTCACCCCAGGCCACCAGGGTCGGCACGTTGATCCGATGCAGCCAGTGGCGCAGCTTCGGATTGTGCATATAAGGCTTCCATCCGAACAGCACCTCCGCCTCGCCAAGTCGAACCAGGGCCGTTAGATCGTCATCACTCATCCCCTCGGTCCGCAGGCGGAAACGGTCGGGGTCGCTGTAGAGCGTCTTGTTGACCTCGTCGGGATACATGGCGTGGATATCGGCGATCTCGCGGACCAAGTGATCGCCAAACTTGACGCCCAGCGCGTCGATCAGGGTGAGGCTTCGGAGCCGCTCGGTCGACCTGATCGCCATCTCGGCCGCGACCCATCCGCCGAAACCCGCGCCGACCAGCGCGGTATCCCGCAAATCCATCGCTTCCAGAAGGTCTAGTCCGAAAAAAGCGAGGTCATCGATCGTTGTATAGGACCGCGGCAGTTCGGAATGTCCGAAGCCCGGTAGCCAGGGAGCAATCACCCGATGGGTTTTCGCTAACTCTTCCAGGAACGGCTCGAAGCCGAAATGCCCGCGCCCGCCATGCAAATACAGCATCGCCGGCCCGTCACCGCTCTCGAGCAGATCAATGGAAACGCCGGAAATGTCGACGCGTGTCGTTGCCAAACTCATGACCCTCACCCTCCACTAGGCGGGTATCTTCCCGTGGAAACCCTTGCCATGGTAGGGGGGCGGGCCGAAGCATCATCAGGCTGATCGTGCCGGCGACTGTTCCCCTGATCAAAAACCGCTGCGAGATCCTGTCCTCTCACGCGCCAGGGTCACGGAGAGGTTGGGCGCTTCGAGGGCTCGGATCTCGTCGCGCTCCATGCTGGAAAACCATCGTACCGAGCAAAACCTCGACCGTCGCCAAGGCCGAGGGATGGTTGATCCGATACTATCCCAACATCTTGTCGCCATAGGCGAAGACCGAGGGCAGGCCGCCGGTATGGACCCACAACACCCGCGCGCCATCCTTGAACCGTCCGGCCCGGGTGAGGCCGATGGCGCCGGCCAGGGATTTGGCGGTATAGACCGGGTCGACGATGATGCCTTCCATCCGTCCGGCGAGCTGTATCGCCTCATGAGTGCTCTCGATCGGGCGGCCATAGCCGGGGCCGAACCAGTCATCGTGGCAAAAGACATCGGCGTC
>JADHLJ010000336.1 GCA_016780745.1 Alphaproteobacteria bacterium
CTCATCCTGAAACGCGCGGCGCGCTTGGCGGCGGGGCCTTCATCGGCGGCGAGGATAAGGAATCCGGCGATCGCGCCCGACGCCGAGGCCACGGCCAGGGTGAACCGCCAGTCGACGCCGCCCGCGAAAACGAATAGATGCGGGCTGGCCGATCCGAGCGCCAAGGCGCCGACCAGAGTGCCAACCAGCAATCCGACATTACCCTTCGCCCAGCTTACCGCCAGCTTCATGCCGATGGGATAGATCCCGGCCATGCAGATTCCGGTGACCAGGCGCAGCGTGATGGCGAGGGGACCGGCGGGGTCGAGCGCCAGAATCGCGAGATTGGCCAAGGCCGCGATCTCCGCCGAGATCAAAAAGATCCGTCGTGGGTCGAAGCGATCCGCCACCCCCGTCAGCGCGAAGCATAGGGTACCGATGACGAATCCGGCCTGCACGGCGCTGGTGAACAGCCCGGCGGTGAAGTCGTCCAGCCCGCCCTCGGCCTTGAGCGCCGGTACCACCGCGGTGGCGGAAAACCAAAGCGCCATCGCCATGACCTGGCAGACAATGATGAGCGCGAGAGAGCGGCTGCGTCGATCGCTGGGCATGGATTGCACCGTCGTTGGAAAATCCTCGAAGTCGGCGCAGCATGCCATCATTCCATGTCGATGTCCGCGCCGACGGAAATTACGTGACCGATCCGCCGAGATCGTTACATTCACCGCCGAGACAGTGGTCGAAACTCGGAAAGACATCCATGAAGATCTGCATCTACGGTGCCGGCGCGATCGGCGGGTTCTTGGGCGCTTACCTGGCGCGGGCTGGCCATGAGGTCTCGTTGATCGCGCGCGGCGCTCAGCTCGAGGCGCTTCGGTCAAAGGGCCTGACCTTGATCCACGGCGAGGACAAGTTCACGACCTATCCGGATTGCGCCGAGGACGCGCGTCAAATCGGCCCGACGGACGCTGTTTTCGTTACCGTAAAAGGGCCGGCGCTGCCCTCCGTCGGTGACGGGATCGGCCCGCTTTTGGGGAGCGACACCGCCATTGTCTTTGCCATGAACGGGTTGCCTTGGTGGTATGATTACGGCCGGGAGGGACAGACCACCGGCGCCGCCGCGCTTTTGGATCCCACGGAGAGTCTGCGCCGCGTCGTCGGCGCCGAGCGGGCGATCGGTTGCGTGGTGGATTGCCCGGCGCGAGTCGCGGAGCCGGGTTTGATCGTCTCCAACCGGGCATCCAAGGGTAAGTTCACCATCGGTGAGCCCGACGGGTCGATAAGCCAGCGGATCATCGCGCTTTCCAACGTGCTGGACGAAGCCGGGTTGGACGGCCCGGTGGTTGAAGACATACGCCGCGCGATCTGGACCAAGCTCGTGGTCAATCTATCGCGCTCGCCGCTGGCGGTGTTGACCGGCGCGGAAGAGTCCAAGCTCTCGGATGACCCGGATATCACCGCCATGGCCCGCGAGATGATCACCGAGGCCGCCGCCGTGGCCGCCGCCCACGGGATCCCGCTTGAACTGGATTGGCCTGCGCTTTTGGAGACCAAATACCGGACGGTTCACAGGCCTTCGATGTTGCAGGACTGGGATGCCCAACGGCCGATGGAGATTGACGCCATCGGTGTCATCGTCAGCCGATTCGCCGCCGAGGCCGGCCTGGAGACTCCGACGATCAACCGGGTTCTGGCCATGCTAAAAATGAAAGCGCGGGAGGTTGGGCTTTATTAGTCGAGATAGCTTCCAAGCTTACCGATACGGATCCGCCGCGTCTCTGAGACCATCACCGAAGAAATTGAACGCCAACACGATGATGATCACCGGGATCACCGGGGCCATGATCCAGGGATAGAGCTCGACCGCGTTGATGTTCTGCGCCTCGGTCAGAAGCACGCCCCAAGAGGTGATAGGCGGTCTGAGGCCGAGGCCAAGGAAGCTCAAGGCGGTCTCCCCGAGGATCATCGACGGGATCGACAAGGTGGCCGAGGCAATCAGATGGCTCATGAAACTCGGCAGCAGGTGCCGGCCGATGATCCGCTTGGGTTTGGCGCCCATGAGCTGAGCGGCGAGCGCAAAATCCTCCTCGCGCAGGGATAGCAGCTTGGAACGGACCGCTCTCGCCAATCCCGTCCAATCCAGCATGCCGAGAATAAGGGTGATGCCGAAATAAACCAGGATCGGGCTCCAGGTCACCGGCAGTGCCGCCGACAAGGCCATCCAAAGGGGCAGTTCCGGGAAAGAGCGGATGATCTCGATGATCCGTTGGGTCAGGTTGTCGATCCAGCCGCCGTAATAGCCCGCCAACCCACCGACGACGATGCCGATAACAAAGCTGATGATGATGCCGAAAAGCCCGACGGTGAGCGACACCCGAGTGCCATAGACGATACGCGAGAGAATATCCCGTCCGAGACGGTCGGTGCCCAGGAGGAACAAGGTGCCGTCCTTGGCCGGGCAGAACAGGTGGAAGCTCCCATCGACCAACCCCCAGAACTCATAACTGTCGCCAAGACAGAAGAACCGGATTGGCTGAACTTTCTCGGGATTGGGGGTGTATTCGCGCTTCAGGGTTTCCATGTTGAGCTCGTAGTCGAGCCCATAGACGAAGGGGCCGACGAACGCGCCGTCGTGGAACAGGTTGATGCCCTGGGGCGGGGCGTAGATGAAATCCGTGTTTCGCGTGCTAAGCCCGTAGGGGGCCAGGATCTCGCTGATCAATACCGAGAAATACATGAAGACCAGGATCGCGCCGGAGATCACCGCCAGGCGGTGACGACGCAGTTTCCACCACATGAGCTGCCACTGGGTGGCCATGTAGTAGCGTTCCTGCTCCGGCGTCAGTATCTCGGTGACGTTCGGATCGAAAGGTGCCTTGTTGACGTAATGCGGGATATCCCCCCGGCGCGACGAGCTCATCGGTTCGCTCCCCCGCCAAGGCGAATCCGGGGGTCAAGCCAGGCCAGCGCCAGATCCGAGAGGAACATGCCGACGACCGTCAACAGCGCCAGGAAGATCAGGAACGAGCCGGCGAGATACATGTCCTGGCTTTGCAGGGCCGCGATAAGCATCGGCCCGGTCGTCGGCAGGGACAGGACCATCGAGACGATGGCGGAGCCGGAAACCACCTGGGGAAGCATGTTGCCGATATCCGCGATGAACGGGTTCAGGGCCGTCCGCAGCGGGTATTTGATTAGCGTCTTGAACGGCGACAGGCCCTTGGCGCGGGCGGTGACCACGTATTGTTTTTGCAGCTCGTCGAGCATATTGGCGCGCAACCGGCGGATCATGCCGGCGGTTCCCGATGTGCCGATCACCACGACCGGCACCCAGAGATGCTCGAGCACCGACAGGATCTTATCCACGCTCCAGGGCTGGTCGATATAGACCGGGTCCATGAGGCCGCCGATCGAGGTGCCGAACCAGACATTGGCGAAATACAGCAGCACCAGCGCGAGCAGGAAATTCGGCGTCGCGAGGCCGATGAAACCGATGAAGGTGAGCCCGTAATCACCCCAGCTGTATTGATGCGTCGCCGAGTAGATGCCGATCGGGAAGGACACGATCCAGATGAAGATGATGGTCGTGAAGTTCAGCACCAGGGTGAGGAACAACCGGTCGCCCACCACGTCGGCGACCGGAAGCTGATATTCGAACGAGAAACCGAAATCCCCGTTCAGCAATCCCCAGACCCAGACCAGATACTGCTCGATCATCGGCCGGTCGAGCCCGTATTGGGCCCGCAACGCGTCGATCTTGGCGGTATCGACATTCTCGCCCTGGCTCTGCAGCTCCGCGATCAGGGTGGAGAGGTAGTCGCCGGGTGGCAATTGGATGATGACGAAGGTGATCGCGCTGATTGCGATCAGCGTTGGGATCATGATCAAGATGCGGCGGATGACATAGGCAAACACGTTTCGGCTCTCCTATGACTTGTCGGCGGCGGCGGCGGCGGCGGCGGCGGCGGCGGCATCGGCGGCGGTCGTGTCGAACCAGAAGGTATCCGGGCTGTAGATCCCGAAATGCGCGCCCGGGTCCCAGTTATAAATGCCCTTGGCGGGCACGTTCTGGAGTGCGTCGGAAACGACGACTGGCTGCAGGACGCCGGCGATCAGGCCGATGGTGAACACCTGCTCCGCGTTGATCTCCAAGATCCGGCGCCAGATCTCGCGCTTGACCTGGGTCGAACCGGCTGCGCGCCACTTTTTGTAGAGATCCAGCAATTCTTTGGCGGGCTCCATGTCCGGGGCTTGTCCGGCCTTGCCGCCGGTCTCGAAGTGCTGGCCCCATTTTGGCCATTGCAGGGATTGCTGGGTCGTGGGCGCGAAATCCGCTGGACTGGTATCCGCCGTGGCAAGCCCGTTCTCGACGCCGAACCAGATCGACATCAGGGTCTCACCGGCGAAAATCCGGTTCCTGAAGACATTGCGCTGCGACGGCTTGGAATAGACCTTGACCCCGACATCAAGCCAGCTGTCGTGGATCAACTCCAACACGTCGGTCTGCTCGGTGCTTTCGCCGGCGGTCTCGATGATGATGTCCAGCGGACGGCCGTCCGGGAGCAGGCGCACGCCTCGGCTATCACGTTTGGTGAGGCCGATCTCGTCCAACAAACGGTTCGCGGCTTTGATGTCGAAGGTTGCCCAGGCGGTCTGATATTTCGGAACGTAGAGCGGCGATTCTGGCAGGACGGTGTTGTTTCCCTCCTGCGCCAGCCCGTAATAGATCACCTGATTGATCTCATAGCGGTTCACCGCCAGCGAGAGCGCGCGACGGAACCTGACATCGCGGACCAGTTCCTGGAACCCTGGATCATTGACGTTGAGATTGGGCATCAAGGCAAGATGCGCACCCTTGGCGGTACGCCAGAGATGGGTCTTGTACGGCTGACGCTGCTCACCCTGTTTCAAGAACGTGTAATCATCGAACCGCAGGTAGCGGGCCTGTAAGTCCACCTCGCCGGTACCGACCTTTGCCGGAATGAGTTTGTTGTTGGCTATGCTCAATAGAAACTCGTCGGCATAGGGAAGCTGGTTCCCGTCAGGATCGACCCGGTGAAAATACGGGTTCCTCACAAAGTTCAACCGGTCTGATGAAAGACTGGAATCGATGCGCCAAGGCTGTAGTACCGGCAGATCCATGTTGTCGTTGCGATAGAGATTGTCGAGCTTGTTGTGCAGCGCGGCCCAGTCCCGTTGTCGGGCCTTCTCGACAGCCGCGTCAAGGGCGTCCCCGGCCGTATAGCGCGCGTGAAACTGCTTCATGTAGTGCGCCGGACGATAGATGTAGAGCGGGCTGGCGCCGGCAAGGCGGACCAGAAAATCCGGATTCGGCTTGGACCAGCTGTATCGCACGGTGTGGGCGTCCACGATCTCGAAGGTGGGAGCCTCGCCATCGACCTTGAGAATCGTCGGTGGTCCGACGGGTGAAAGATCTTTGTTATTCGCGACGTCTTCCCACCAGTACCGGAAATCCTCGACCGTGAAGGGATGGCCGTCCGACCATTTGTGGCCGGGGCGCAGGCGAAACGTGAATATCCGGCCTTCCTCGACGTCGAAGGATTCCAGGATGTCCGGGATCAGCTCAAACCCATCGGGGGAATAGATCACCAGACGGGCGTAGCCGTAGACCGTCATCTGGCGGGCGTCCTTGGCCCGGGCCATGAGCATGCGGATCGTGCCGCCGTGTGTGCCGATCTCAAGTCCGCGTTTGGCGAAATCAACGACCCGGGGCGTTACCGGCAACCGCTGATCAACCGGCGGCAGGTCGCCCGCCATGACCCGCTCGGCCAGGATGGGAGAGTCGGTATAGGCGGCCGCGTGATCGGGTGACAGCGTCAGGAAGGCCCACAGGATCAGGGCCGACGCCTGGAGGAAAAGACGAGCCCTCATGACGCGAGCTTTAT